>JAQSWL010000044.1 GCA_029266655.1 Candidatus Midichloriaceae bacterium
GGAGGAGCGGCAATTGCGAGCACCGTAAGCCTATGTCAATAGGTGCGGATGCGGAGAAATTAGCTGCGACGCTCCAATCTTCCAAATTAACGGAGTATATAATATGATTTTAAGATCGATATACAAAGCCATGGCCTTTTGGTGCTCCATTCTGCTGGCAGGAATTGTACTGCTTGGCTTATTTGTATTGCCTATATTTCTTTATTTCAGCAAGGACTTACCGGACTACCATCAGCTAACACAATATGACCCGCCTACTATATCTCGCATTTATTCATCTGAAGGCGATCTAATGGCCGAGCTGGCAGAGGAACGCCGCATCTTCCGGAAAATTAATGAAATTCCAGAAGTGGTAATAAATGCTTTTATCTCGGCAGAAGATCAAAATTATTATAACCATCCAGGAATTGATGTAGTAAGTATTCTACGCGCTGCTTTACAAAACATAAGTAATATAGGAAGTGAGCGGAATCCCGTAGGTGGCTCTACAATTACGCAGCAAGTAGTGAAGAACTTCCTGCTTAATAATGAACGCTCGCTAAGCCGTAAAATAAAAGAAGCAATTTTAGCTTACCGCATAAACAAGGTATATTCCAAAGACCGTATTTTAGAGCTTTATCTAAACCAAATATACTTAGGTTATGGAGCCTATGGGGTAACTTCAGCAACGTTAAGCTATTTTAATAAAGATTTGAAAAACATAAATCTGGAAGAAGCAGCTCTGCTTGCAGCCTTACCCAAAGCACCATCTTTATTAGATCCAACTAAAAATCCTCAAAAATCTAGGCCGCGTAGAGATTGGGTATTAGACCGCATGCAAGAGGAAGGCTTCATAACTAAAGAGCAAGCCGCAGCGGCAAAGAGCAAGCCTATTACTCTTAGCCCTCGTTTTGAATCCAGCATATTAAATAATGGCTATTATACCGAGAGCGTGCGCCTTGAAATGATAGAAAAATATGGCCATACACCTTTATATACTGAAGGCTACTCTGTATTCACAAATCTAAATAAAGATTTACAAAAATATGCAGATGCCGCTCTACGTGAAGGGTTAGTAGAATATGATAGAAGGCATGGGTACACAAAACCAATTAAAACAATTAGTTTAACTGGTGGTGATTGGAAAAAGGATTTAGGGTGCATAGAAACACCTGAAGGCGCTATGTATTGGAAATTAGCTGTTGTTTTAAATGTAGTAGATGCATATGCAACTGTTGGATTTAAGGATGGCAATAAAGGAAATATTCCACTTGAGAATTTAAAATGGGCAAGAAAGCGTTTGAAGAAAGGCTATGTTGGCAAAGCAGTTGAAAGTGCAAAAGATGTATTGGCTCCCGGAGATGTTATTTTAGTAGGGCAAAACCCTGAAAACTCTAGTTATACTCTTGAGCAGATCCCCGAGGTGAATGGGGCTTTAGTTGTTATGCAACCCAAAACTGGCAAAGTACTTGCGATGAGTGGAGGATATAGCTTTAAAGAAAGCAAGTATAACCGCGCTATACAAGCAATGCGCCAACCTGGCTCTGCATTCAAACCATTTGTTTATTTGGCAGCTCTTGAAAAAGGATATTCGCCAACTTCAATATTAAAAGACGAACCAATCGAAATTTCACAAGGGCCAGACAAACCAGCATGGACGCCTAAAAACTATGAAGGCACTTTCATGGGCCCTATACCTTTACGAAAAGCTTTGGAGAAATCGCGCAATCTAGCTACCGTATACTTAATAACTAAGGTTGGAGCAAAAAGTGTTGGTGATGTCGCCACTAGACTTAAAGTTTATGATAAATCTCCACCAGCATATTACTCCATGGCTTTAGGGGCTGCCGAAACCACACCTATCCGCTTGACCGCAGCATATGCGACTTTTGCAAGCGAAGGGCTTTTGGTTGAACCGAAGCTAATTGATAGAGTGCAAGATCGTAAGGGTAACTTAATATATACTTCTGACAACAGAGTTTGCAATGGCTGTGGTGGTATGGACTCCGCACCTGGAACGGAGCCTTCAATTTCATATGCTGCTAAAAATGTGGTGGAACCAATGGTAAACTACCAATTGCTCTCGATGCTGCAAGGAGTTGTGGATCGAGGCACTGGAGTTAGAGCTCGTAAGTTAAATAAAGTAATAGCAGGCAAAACAGGAACTACAAATGACAGCAATGACGCATGGTTTATAGGGTTTACTCCAGATTTAGTTGTTGGAGCATTCATTGGGTATGATAACCCAAGAAGCCTGGGGGACAAAGAGCAAGGTGCTTCTGCGGCGCTGCCAATTTTCATTAAATTTATGGAACGCGCGCTTAAAGATATGCCAAACAAACAGTTCCCTGTGCCAGAAGGGATTACCTTTGTTGATACAGATTATGATACGGGTAGGCCATCTAGCTTTGGTTTTAGATCAACCATAGTTAAAGAACCAATAATACCTGGGGCTAAAATTATCGATGATCACGAAAATGAGGAAGGCGAAGATAAAAGCGACTCTGCCTGGGGCTTTTTTGATAATGATGATTGATCTATTTACCTAATATATACCTCTCGTAAATGAAGAATTGGAAAAAGGCATAGACCATACTCCCCGACATCATCGCTACACACAAGCAAATACCCGGACTGTAGAATAAATTGTCCTTTAAATAAAATTTCAATAATCCTCCTACCACTGACGCAGTCAGTCAAGCGCTGGCTCAAAAAGGTCTGCTCGCGCTCATGCGCCCTCCCGATGTCGGGGAGTATGGGCATAGACGACAGGAAATTTGGAAAATTGGTAGGAGCAGCAATTTGAGCACCGTAAGCCTATGCCAATAGGTGCGGACGCGGAGAAATTAGCTGCGACTCCCCAATTTTTCAAATTAACGGAGTATATTCATCTTCTAAATCCTCTTTGCTCCTAGGGTCGATAAAATATTCTCCCTTAGCGCCATCTGTTTTTGTAAACAATTTTTCCTGCTGTTGAATAATTAACATCTCTTTAATATTTTTTACAATCAGCCGCTCATCGTGGTGCATTTCATAATCTGAAGCTAATTCAACAATCTGCCTTGCGCTTAGCTCTTTTAATTGCGCTGGAGTTGCTAAATCATGACTAGCTAAGGATATAGCGCCTTCCTTACCTTGTATTTCCATACTAGCCAAGCTCACCAATGATTTTGCTAAACTAGGCACGCTAGTATTATCCATAGCATATGACACTAACATTTTGAGCTCCTTATTGCCGAGCTTTGCCAATAATGCCTCTTTCATTCCATTTTTAATTAGAATAGCAGTATCTACCTTGTTCATAAATTCTACTCCATTTTTCACACCTTAATTCAAATTATGCCCATACGATTATTAAGAAAGGGTTAAAATAATAAGAAATTTTTCTTTACCACTTATTAATGATTTTTTACTATAGTGCATATATGAAGCTATGAATGGGGTGTGGCATGCAAGGATCAAAAGACAAAAAACCATCTAGAGATAAAAGAAGATATGGGATTTTCATTGCTTTGCAAAATGAGAGAGACTTAAAAAAGTTCAGTGATAGTGATCTTATATCTGATGCAATTGCTATAGCCGAAGCTAAAGATGATAGATTAAATCCGGAACAAGTATCCGATTTATTGAACAGAATCGTAAGCAATCTGAGCCATAAAGCTAGCGTACTAACAGGTAAAAAAGGTTTCTACGAATATGTGTTACCGCTGCTACCTATGCCTGAAAATCCAAGCGAGCATCCATTAGTGAAAATGACCCGCTATAGCAGCAAAGGTAGCTGGAAGGTTATAGATGATATTTACCAACATTTCCCGGCGGAAAAGGAAGCGGAAAAGAAAGGGTTGCTTAAAGAGTTGCTTAAAGCGCGTGTTGCTCAGAAGCACTTTGCTTATATAAAAGGCGATAGAGGAGACAGAATTCAAAAGTTTCCTGCGATACTAACTTATCTTCAAGATCCCGAACTAAACGAGTCAATCTTTTGGGAGTATAGTTATACTGGCACAGTTCCTAATGACATTGGTAGATCTATATTTACCCAAAGAAATAGTGCGTTGCAAATATATAATAAAGTTAAGGACTCTCCTAGAAAGTTAAAAGCATTACTAGCTGTAGACCGTAATATATCTAACTCAATATACTCTCACTTAGATGATGAGGGCAAAAAAGAGTTTATTACAAACCCATTGGTTGGCCCTATGGATGCTCTTTGGGGACGTGACCATAAAAGATTAGCTGATGTTAATAACAATGAGGTAAGAAGTGTTCTTGATAAATTAGCTAAAGATCGTAATTTCAACGTTTTAAGTATAGAAGTTAAAACTTCAATAGTGGAACGCTTCTTAGTAAGGTCGACTCATCTAGAAGCCTTCTTGCAGCATGTACACAGTTCGTGCCTGAATCAGGAAATAAAAAATGCTGTGCTTGAAAATCAAATAGGTAAAGAAGGCAAAAAACCGGATAGGGCGGTAATAAAAGCCATAAAGACCTGGGGCGGAGTAACACCAAGGATGAAGACAGGCCTTGCCGAGTCTCTACACACTTTAAATTCTACAGGAAGGGCTGAGCTTTTAGATAAGTTGCTAACAAACAAAGCCTTCGATGTGGACCTATGCCATGATATTTTTGAAGAGTTCAAAGATAAGCAAGAGCTGATAGAAGCATTTAACACTGCCAAGGGTAGAGGCAACATAGTAGAGTTTGTAGATGAGGCTTTTGCACGAATAGATGAAGCTACTACAGCTTTGCAATACCTAAGGGCTATGGATAAAGAGCTTGTCGCGAAATTATTGCACAGCAAAAATGAAGCTATACAATATGTTGTAGAGCAGGTTGACCGTGAAAAAAATGCAACTTTTAAAAAGCTAGAAAATTGGTTAGAGGGTAAAAGCACCAATGAACAATTGCTTGCTTTATTTGAGCTATATAAGGTGGCTAATACTGGGAGTAGAAGCGCGATAGAAAATTATTATAATCAACAATTAGCGATTAACAGATCTTTAAAAGCTTCTAGAACCGACCCTAAAGTTTTATCAGATTTCTACTTATGGGCAAAAAATGCCAAAGGAGAGGTGGATGAAGAAAAAGGAAAAGATAAAGAAAAAGATCCAAAAGATCTTCTTAACTTAGACTTCAAGTTTTTGTTCGAGCTCAAGAAAATTTATGATGCACGAGAAGAAGCTATAAGAAACGCTACGGCAACCATACAAGAAGTTATCTTCGGTACAGAAAAAATTTATAGGTATCAAGTTTCAGGTGAGGCACCAAAACTTTCAGAGCATATACGAGAAATGATGGAGGAATTTGAAAGCAAACTTAAAAAGGAAAGAAAGCAGCGCGGTCTCAATAGCCTTGAAGAAGATGAACGCCATATTATGGGGCGCGACTCTAGAATTATTTTATTCAAGAGCTGGGTCTCAGGCTTATTTACTGCTGCGAAAAAAGCGGAAGATCCCCGCATCCAAGAACTAGCAGAAAAATTTGATGCCGCTGTAACTCTGCGAGATACCGTTGCTGGTGAAAACCATGGAGGAAAGACAAAGCAAAATAATTTAGGGAATGAAGGACGCAAAGTTCTTCGGGACTCTTTTTTAATTGGTAATGAGCTTGGTAGTTTAGATGGTTACCATAAATTAAATCCTGTGCAGCAAGCATTAGTTATGGAAATATCACTTCGCTACGCAATCAGTAATGGACAAAGCTTTAAAGTTCAGCAAATTCTAACCAAAGCCTTTAATAAAACCAATGAAGTGGGCATCAAAAAAGCGGCCTTCAGAGCTATACATAGATATAAAGATGTTGAAGCATTAGCTCATTATTTGAACAATATAGATGAACCAAGTGATGCTTTAAATTATCTAAATGAGTCACGCCTAATGGGTTTTAGCGATAAACAGCTTATGGACTATGCAGTGCTAACAGCAAAATTTTTCCAAGATAAAGAGGTAGATGAAGCAGAGCTAGGCAAGCTAATGACTAAATTCTTAAGCGCGATGACCCAAAGCTCTATTGTGCTAAAAGACAAACCGGATTTTTACAAGTATGTCTTACCTTTAGTTCCAATGCCAGATGAGCCAATGCAACATCCATTAGTAAAAATGACCTTTTACAATAGCAAAGGAGCTTGGAAGGTTATGGATAATGTTGTAAAACATTCAGAATTTCCAGCAGAGAAGGCAACCCAAAAGAATGAGTTGCTTAAAACAATGGTTATAGTACGTGTTGATCAACAATCTCTCTCCACCAGCGAGCCTGGGGAAAATTTGATAAGTATATTAAAATCAGCCAAAAATCCTAAGCTCAATGCTGAAGTATTTATTGCCATGTTAGAAAAACGCGAAGCCTTTATTAAAGCAAGCGACATAAAACGCCTAGAGCGTAGTGGTTATGATAATGTTATGCTTCACATATTAAAAGATAAAAGTTCTGTGGAAAAATTGCAAAAGCAGATAAACCTTGTTGATTTGGATCTTTACACCAAGGTAAAAGATGAGCATGGGCATAAGCATAGTATATCTCATTTAGCTAGAAACACTCTAAAAGAAGCTGCAAAAAGCCCTGATTCATGGGCCTCTAGAATGGGCGCTACTAGCAGAGCAGAATATCCAGGCAGGGGATAATCGCATAATTGGTATAAGTGTCGCATTCTCAACGAAGTAGACGTTAATGAAATATTTTTAACATTGCGCTAAAAACCCTTGATTAAAAAACTATATATATGCCATATTGTTGTGGCATAATAATTGGCAATGTATGACCTCTCAACAAAACACTAATACTTTAAATGCCGAATTTTGGGATGAGCTCTGCGGTACAGCACTCGCGAAGAGTATCGGTATTACTGAGAATTCCGTAGATTCCTTAGAAAAATTTGATAATGAATATATGGGCATGTATCCATATTTGTACAAATATTTAGATCCGAAATTCTTAACAGATAAAAAAGTTCTGGAGGTGGGTATGGGGTACGGTACTATGGGGCAGTACATAGCTTCAAGGTGCGGACAGTACCATGGTTTAGATATAGCTGCAAACCCTGTAAAAATGATGAATTATAGGCTTGAAAGGCTAGGTCTGGAGCAGCTTGCCATACAGGGGAATATGCTTGAGTGCCCTTACCCGGACAATTATTTTGATACAGTATATTCAATAGGATGCTTCCACCATACTGGAGATATTCAAAAATGCTTTGATGAAGCATTTAGAGTATTAAAACCAGAGGGGTATGGAATCTTCATGGTGTATAACCAATACGGCCTTAGAAACTGGACCCAACACTTTGTAGCCACGTTAAAATTCTTCCTTGCTGAACTTGGAATATTTAAAAAAGATAAGCGCCTGGATATCACAAGAAGAGCGGGATATGATGCTAATGCTAAAAAAGAGGCTGCGCCTGAGACTATACTTTCCTCTAAGCACGAGTTAAGAAAGATGCTTAGTAATTTTAAAAGTGTAGAGATATGCAATGAAAATATAGATGCATATATTAAGCTTCCCGTACTAAGAAGCCGACCATTTCCCAAAGAGAAATACCTATCTACTATTGGTAGGGTAATTGGAATTGACTTATATATAGTATGTCAAAAGTAAGCATATGGAGAGAAAACTTAAAATTGCTTTCTTGTATGTAGTATACAGCTCTGAAATTATTGCCTCTACATATTATGACCACATAGAAGCATTCGGAAAACACTCCAGGCATACGATAGATTACATCCCAATTTTTCCACGGTTTAACGAGAATCAGGGCGTGAACCTGTCATGCTACGACTGTTTGGTACTCCACTATGGGGCTACTCTTTATAATTCGACCATTGCGCTACTCCAAGGATTAATAAAGGAAATCAAAGCTTTTCCAGGCCTTAAGGTTTACTTCGCTCAAGATGAATATACTACCCCAGCATTTGCGGTAAGTAGAATCAAAGAAATGGGTATACACCATATATTTAGCTGTGCCAACTCCGAAGAAACCTTCCGGGCTATATACAGCAAATCAAAACTTCCGAACCTGACTTTTAGCACAGTTCTTACTGGGTATATACCAGATAACATGTACAAATCTACATTCCCCTCTCTTGAAGAAAGGCCATTGGATATAGTTTATAGAGGCAATACATTAGGGATAGCTTGGGGCGCATTAGGAGCCGAGAAGTTCCAAATTGGCATGAAAATGAAGAAAGTTCTTCAGGACCATAAGTTTACGTATGACATTGAATGGAAAAGCGATAAAAAAATCTATGGGAGCGACTGGGTGAATTTCCTCAAAAGCGGACGCACCACCCTATGTACAGAAAGCGGAGCAAGCCTTATCCATCATGATATTAAAACTAGAGATATACTTTTGCCTACAATTGATATTGCAAAGGCTTGTGATACATATGAAGAATTTGAGCATAAAACAAGTAGCTTCGCAAAACATCTCATTAATGACGGCAAACATACTATTTCTTGTATTCCACCAAAGGCGTTTGAAGCGATAGCGTGTG
Organism: Candidatus Midichloriaceae bacterium; assembly: GCA_029266655.1. Lineage (GTDB taxonomy): Bacteria > Pseudomonadota > Alphaproteobacteria > Rickettsiales > Midichloriaceae > JAJTHY01. Next base: position 8,463 of record JAQSWL010000044.1, read on the forward strand.
GTACTGTTCTTGTATGCTATGAAGGATGGTATTCAGGAGCTATCAAGCCTGATGTACATTACATCCCTTTGAAAAAAGATTGGAGCAATATCGAAGATGTTTTAAGTAAGATTAAAGATATTAGCTATTTAGAGCAGATCCAAAAAACCGCATATAATGACATCATATTGTCTGGCAAATATTCTTACTCTGCTTTTATAAAAGCTTTTGATGACAGAATTGCACAATTATTTGCTACCCATAATTTTATAGAGTCTAAACAATACCTTGTTCCTTATACAAAGGTATTAAAAGATTTACCAAAGTTTCTCGAATTTCCACCAATCCCGCTCCCCTTACCCGATACGAAGTACATGCTATTCAAAAAGAGCGTGAAGAGATATTTTCCTATACTATTTTTTATTATCAAATACCGTGTGCAAGCCACTAAAGGCAGCTTAAAGTATTTGAGGTTGGTTATAGTTAAAGCGTATATGCTATTGAAAAATAGCGTAAGAAAGTTTTCCCCTACAACGTTTTTTATTATCAAATACTGTGTGCAAGCCACTAAAGGCAGCTTAAAGTATCTGAGATTGGTATTAGGCATTTTAATTGGGCTTAAAGCCATAATCAGGCGCTAATGCCCAACCATATCCAAATTGGTGAACCCTGTAGTGCGAGTATCGTAGCGCACACAAACAGTCCCAATTGGACCATTTCTCTGTTTTGCAATTAAGATTTCAGTTATTCCTTTGGCGTTCTCCATATCGGCCTGCCACTGGGCGTACTTGTCTGTTTCATGCGTTTGCGGCATCTTTCTGGATAAATAATATTCTTCGCGATAGATAAACATAACCACGTCGGCATCTTGCTCAATATTACCGCTTTCACGTAAGTCTGAAAGTTGTGGTCTTTTATCATCTCTAGATTCCACCGCACGCGAAAGCTGGGAAAGTGCAAGCACCGGGATATCTAACTCTTTAGCAATTGCTTTAAGCCCTTGGCTGATTTCTGCGATTTCTTGCAGCCTGTTAGTCTCACTCATTTTGCTACTGCCCCTAATCAGTTGCAGATAGTCCACCACTATAGCCCCTAAATTATGTTGGCGTTTAAGGCGCCTAGCACGCGTTCTAAGCGCTGAAATGCTGATAGAGGGTGTATCGTCAATAAATACAGGCATCTCTGCTAATTTATCGCTCTCCTTGAGCAAGACGCTAAATTCTTGTTTACTGATGTTACCTATTCTTATTCTACTACCATCTATTCCTGTTTTAATTGCAAGAATACGGTTAGCGATTTGTTCAGATGACATCTCTAAAGAAAATACTGCTACAGATTTTTTATCCTTAACTTCTTTTTTATTTAAAAAGCTCATAGCAGCGTTAATTGCTATATTGATCGCAAAAGCGGTTTTACCCATAGATGGCCTAGCTGCAAGTATCAATAAATCAGAACTTTGCATCCCACCTAACAATTTATCCAAATCGATAAACCCGGTAGATATACCACTAACTTCCCCGCCCTGTTTGCGAGCTGTGTCTATTCTTTTTATACTTTCAACGATACTTGATTTTAAAGTAGAGAAGCCAGAATCCGAAACTCCATCAGAAGCCAAGTTAAATAGCTGCTGCTCCGCACTTTCTATGAGGCCTATAGCATCTTGATCTGTATTATATTGATGCGCATTTACAACAACATCTTCACCAATTTTAATTAAATTTCTTCTTAAAGATGTTTCATAAATATCTTTAGCATAAGGAAGTAAATTAATAATTGAAGCAGCATTTGTGGATAACTTCATCAAATATTCAAGGCTGGATACACCAAGCTCACTTAAAGAATCATCTTCTCCAAAATAATTTTTTAAGGTAACAGGACTTGCTATTAAACCCCTTTCATAGAATCTTAGGATTGATTCGTATATCTTTGCATGAAGCGGTACATAAAAATGATCTGGCTTAAGGAAGTCAGCAACTTTATTTAGGTTTTCATTGTTATTTAAGAAGGCGCCTAATACAGCTTTCTCGGCATCTAAGTTACAAGGCATTTTACTGCCCTCACCTACGTGAGATGAATTATCGTTAATTACCTCAACTATGTTCTTTTTTACCTCTTTCATGCTCATACCCCACAACTGTTTCTACTAAACACTTCATATTATCTATTGGAGTTTCCGGTAGTATACCATGTCCTAAATTAAAAATTAAACTTTTATCATGCGCTTTATCCAAAATTTTGTGCGCACACTCTACTATTTGCTTTCTATTACCATATGCTAGGAGGGTGTTATCCATGTTTCCTTGCAAGACTGGCGCTCTTTCATTTTTTGTTAAAGCTTTAAAAGCCCAAGTCAAATCATTATACTGGTCTATTGCGTATGCGTCTATATTTGTTTTTGATTTAAAATATCTCAAGTTGCTACCTGCATTTCGAGCAAACACTATAAAGGGCACGACCGGAAATTCTGCTTTAACAGCATTCACTATCCTTTCAATTGGCTTAACTACCATATTTTGAAATTCATTATTGGGAACAATCCCTGCCCATGAATCAAAAATCTTTATAACCTCTGCACCAGATTTAACTTGGACTTTTAAGTATTCTATAGTTGCTTGTACTATTATATTTAAAAGTTCAGAAAATTCATTTGGGTTTTCTATAAAGAATTGTTTTACTTTTGCAAATTCTTTACTTCCACCACCCTCTATCATATATGCTGCTATGGTAAATGGGGCCCCTGCGAAGCCTATCAAAGTTTTATCTTTAAAGTCAGAGGTTAGCTCTTTTTTAACTAACTTTATTGCTTGCCCTACTTTTTCAAATATTGCCTCGTTTGGTTTAGTTATTTTCTTAATATCTCTTAAGCTTTTTATAGCTTCTAGCTTTGGTCCATGTGAGGGTGAAAATTCAACATTCATACCTAGTGCCTTTGGTATGAGCAATATGTCAGAAAATATAATCGCTGCATCAAGTGGGAATCTTTTTAAAGGCTGTAGCGTAACTTCAACTGCTGCTTCTGGTGTTAGACAAAAATCTATAAAATTTGAAAACTTGCTTCTTACTTCTCTATATTCAGGCAAATATCTGCCTGCTTGTCGCATAATCCAAATAGGAGTTCTAGAATTGGGTTTGCTCGATATCTTTTCAAGTAAAGGTTTCTTCATAAAAATAAAATATTACTTATATAAATGTTTATTTATTATATTGGGGTGTTGATATGTTAATAACTAATTTTAAACACAATATTTACAGAGTTATCTACAAACTAACTCACCTTCTATAACCCGTAAATTCTTTTTTATAAATAAGTTATTAACATATTAACATTTTAGTACCCCCAAGATATTAACATGTTAATAACCTTTAGAAAGCTTGTTAAAAGATGTGTAGAAAAAGTTATTAATGAGTTATTCACAGCGTAATTAAGATAGTTATTCACAACTAAATATAATTATTTGTTAATAACCTTTATGTGTTTGAAGTTGATTTAAAGCGTAGGCTTGGCTATAATATAAATCCGCGAATAAACTATTATGATATTATGCCTCAGTTAAACCCAGAATTTTTCCTATCTCAGCTCTTTTGGTTGGTTATAATTTTCGCCATGATTTATGGGATTGTTGCCAAATATTTTTTACCAAGAGTAGGGAATGTTGTGGATTCTCGTAACTCATCTATTGAGGCAGATGTAGCTTTATCGGAAGAAATGTTGAAAAAGCGCTCTTTAAATGAACAAGATACAACCAAGGTTATAGAAGTTGCGAAGCAGAAAGCTTTTGCAATTTTAGATGAAGCAACAAAAGTAGCTGAAAATAAGTTGAAAAGCAGCGTTGACGAAATTGAGAAAAATATTAGCAAACACACAGCTAAGGAAGAAGAAAAACTTTCTAGATTTAGATCTCAAATGCAACATAGCATTGAAGGGATAGCATTGGAAGTGCAGGGTGAAATTATAAAGAATCTTCTAACGCATCTAGATATTAAGTCTAAAAATAATTAATTGATGGATATAAGAAATGTTCACAGAATCAAATGTTGTTGCAATCGCCTCTATACTATTTGCAATTGCTTTGTATAAGCCAATTAAAAATTTTGTATTAGCTTTTTTAGATGAGAAAATCCAAGAAGCTGTAAAAGATATAGAATATGCTAAAAATTTAAGGATTGAGGCAGAGCAATATCTTGAGGAATCCAAGAAAAAATTAGCGGAAGCGGAAAAGACCGCTGTAGAAATTATTGAAAAAGCTAATGAGAGATCTGAGTTTATTATAGGCGACCTAGAAAATCAATTTAAGGAGATATCAGACCGCAAGCTTTCGGATTCACTAGCACGGATTGCTCAGCAAGAGCAGCAAATAATTTCTGAACTAAAATCGCAAACCGTAGAACTTACAATGAAGTATGTAGAAGAATCGCTGATAAGTGAGTTAAGTAAAGAAGCTCAAATGAGTTTGGTTAATAAGTCTTTGAAAAGAATTTCCAAGATAATGAATTAATACCAAATCTCATATTTAATAAGTCATCTGTATCTTGCCTTTCCAAATATTTTGGTTGATATAGCTAAGTTCACATAAAAGAGTCATACTAAAAAGGTATTAAAGATGTCGTCTATAGAGCAATATGTTGTTCTGCGTATATGTTTAGCTTGA
>JAQSWL010000045.1 GCA_029266655.1 Candidatus Midichloriaceae bacterium
CCTTGGCATGCCGGATGTTATCTCACTTGCAAACAATATGGATGTCCCAGATTTTATAAGAGATCTGCCAATATACCAGGATGCTCAGTTATATAACTTGGCGCGATTAAATGGGATAACTGTTATTGGTGTTGAAGGCAAAGGCTTATCCGCATCCAAAGAGTCACCATTGTATAATCAAGTGCGAGAAGATTATATTGCATATAAGCTTATTGAGTGTTCTGGATTGGGGTATAATGTAATCTTCCCAGTAGGATCTGCGCACGTTGAGGGGCTTAAATCTCAGTTGGAAGCTAAAGGAATTAATGTGTCGATAAGAAATTATGCTGCAGAACTAGTTGTGAAAAGTAAGGGGTAATTTGACAGAAGCGAGGAATCAGGCAGCTAGAAGTTATGCGAAAAATTGTATTGCCTTGGTAGTCAACTCTAAGTACTTTGACCTGAATACCATAAGGTATTCAGGCCTTTCCCTAGACTCGAAAATTAGGCTTAAGGCCTTACTTTCTAAACAATTTTTCTAAAATAGTGCAATGAACCCTACCGGGTCTCGCATAACCACACCTGTTGCAACTGCGTAGCTAATGGTGGGAATACAGGTAGTACCTGGGGTTTGGCATGTAGCACTCGTGTGGCACTATTTAGGAAACGGTGTAGCCTACTTGTGGTACAAAATTAAGAAAATGAGAAAAAACCTTGCCTGAGCGCGTAGCACAGTGTGCTACAAATGTGGCTAGCCAGGAGGCCTGCGAAGCCCACACTTGTTACTGAAAAGTGGGCTTACCACTATCTCTTTTCTAGCTTTCTACGACATATATACAATCTTAATGACAGGACCAGACTCTGCTGCAATAAGTGGATCTCTGACGGTACTAGCAAGTTGAGCCATGATGCTACGGTTACCATGCTGCATACTGCTAAATATAATGCAGCTAAATTCACAGGCCTTACAGAAATGAAAAGATCAAAAAGCAATTTTAACAATGAAGGAGACATAATGAGGAACGATGATTCAGAATTTAAAAACTTATTCTTACGTGTGCGGATATCAAAACCAGAGCGAGAGCATCTAAAAGCGTTAGCTACCCAATCATCTGTAAGTCTAAACAATTAAGTGAGGCGCAGACTGTTTGACGAAGATTTACCAGATATTACTGAGGATGATGCTGTTAGTAGATTCAACTGTGATCATGATAAAGAGGTGATGCGCGTCTTAGTAAGGGTTCTTGCCTTAAGCAAATCACTCGCTAAACAACCCCTATTACAAGAAGATTTCAAAGCGGCTTATGCTGCAGCTAAGCAGCAGCTCGAAATGTGGGGTTATGAATAGGATGTTTATTAGAAGAAGCTAGAAAGCCTGGCCAAGCTGCCTCACAGTTCCTGCATGAGCTGCTAGAAAAAAGTACGCCCACAAAGTAAATGGGGTTATTCTTATATACCGCAGATGCGCTAATCACAGCTGATTTATATACCTTGATAAAATTAAATTCGATTTAGGCAGTGGAGATCGAATCATAGTGAAAAATAGCGTCTATGCTTAAAATTATGGTATTATAGCTAAGCTCACATAAAAGAGTCATGCTAAAAAGGTATTAAAGATGTCATCTATAGAGCAATATGTTGTTCTGCGTATATGTTTAGCTTGAGCCCATTTCTTTTCTATGGGGTTGAGATCTGGAGAATATGGAGGAAGATAAAGCAGAATATGACCTGCCTTTTCAATTATTTTTCGCATATCTTTCCCTTTATGAAAACTGGCATTACCCATAACAATTACACTTTTGGGGGGGATGTTTGGCAACAGAATTTGCTCAACCCAGTGCGTAAATACTTCTGTATTGACAGAACCTATCAATAAGCCAATTGCCACAATAGTAGAGTTCAACAAGGCACCAATAGCATTAGTCCGTCCTCTAGCGCCCCAATCATGTTTTCCATAACACCGCTCGCCCTGCTCTGCATATCCATGGGTCCTTGGCATCTCGTGTGCAAAACCACTTTCATCTATATAAACTATTGGCTTAGATTGGCTCTTAAGCTCTTTAATCTTTTGGCAAAACGTAAACCTTCTTTCTGGATCCGCTTTTGGATGATTTAGTGTTTTTTTTATATGTTACCCCAATACGCTTTTTAGCATGTTTTATACCAGATGCACTTACGCCAAGCCTCCGCCCCCTTTCATAACTATAAGAGTCAGGGTAATTTTGGATATCTTGTTTTAAAACTTCATTATCTATCTTAAGCGGCTTTTTATTCATGCTTCTCTTAGGAAACAATTCTTTTTTCCATCTGCTGATTGTTGTAGTCGAGATCTGGAATCTTTTTGATAACTTTATAAAACTTTCTCCTTCTGATTGTAACTTTAGCACTTTCTTACGAAATTGAACTGAATATGTCATCTCCTACCACCTATACTTGATGCATTATCATAGCATAACTCTCAACTTAAAACCATGACTCTTTTATGTGATCTTAGCTATATCATCTCTATGAAGGTGTTGAGCGCTGAACACAGCGCCCTTATCTCTTCAATAATCGGCTCAAGCAGAGTTGCGCTTTGGTGATTCCCAATGCTTCGCTATCAACCCCTTTCGACCACATAAACTTTGGTATTACCTCTAAACATAAATATTGCTCCACCACAGGCCTGCTTAGGTAATATCGAATCAGCAGTAAATTTTAGTATTTGATTCAGGATTCAGGATTTATCATGTTCCCGCCAACAATTTTTGTTTGCAAAAACAAGCTTAGCTAAGCTAAGTTTTTCTTATTGACTTGAATGGGCTGCCTTCACCATACGTTTACAATTTACCAAAGTTAACCAAGATTTCTAAAAAATGTAGAACATATGTAGAACGCGATTTTATACTAACTATCTTAAACCGCCCAAGCTGTTGATTTATATGGTGGGACCGAGACGATTCGAACGTCCGACCTAGTGATTAGGAATCACTCGCTCTATCCAGCTGAGCTACGGCCCCATTAGGGGAAAAACATTATTACTTAAAGGAAGTGGTGGAGACAAACGGATTCGAACCGATGACCCTCTGCTTGCAAAGCAGATGCTCTACCAACTGAGCTATGTCCCCACTTCATTGGAGCGGGCGAAGGGAGTCGAACCCTCGACCCCAACCTTGGCAAGGTTGTGCTCTACCACTGAGCTACGCCCGCTTGGACGGATCAGAATATACAACATATTTATATTAAATCAATACCGTTTAAAAACTTTTTTAATAAAGAATATTAGCTATAGCAAATTTAAAGTCAGCTGGCCAAGCGCTCTGAGTAAAGCGCCATACCTTTAACCACATCAATCGCCCGTAATAGCTGGTAATCTTCCAGCTCTTTTACATCCAAAAAGTTAGAAATGCTCTGAATTTTTTTTGTGGGCTGGGCTCCATTTTTCGATTCACCCTCTTGTGCAAGATGACCCAGTAGCGCAGCTTCATTTGGTATATTATTTTGTTGCTTAACCTTTGTTACAATCGCTTCTTCCACTACTACGTCAGGCTCTATGCCATTGGCTTGTATCGCTTTTCCACTAGGAGTATAGTACCTAGAAGTAGTAAGCTTCATAGCTGTGTTGCCCGGCAATGGCAACACAGTTTGCACAGATCCTTTGCCAAATGATTTTGTACCAACAAGCAAAGCCCTTCTATTTTCTTGCAGCGCGCCTGCCACAATTTCTGATGCAGAAGCTGAGCCACCATTAATCAAAACCGCAATAGGCAATCCTTCTGTTATATCAATGCCACTGGCTCTATATACCTGGTTAGATTCAGGCAATCTGCCCTTTGTGCTCACTATTACTCCATCTTCCAAAAATAACTCAGCAATCTCTTTTGCTTGCTCAAATAAACCACCCGGGTTCCATCTTAAGTCCAATATCAAACCTCTAAGCGCTGCACCTTTTTCTTTAGCTTGGTCATGTAATCTAAGAAATTCTTTTCTCACTAAAGCTGCGGTAGTTTCATTGAAAGTAGTAATTTTAATTAATGCAACATTCTCAGCAACCAATTTTGCCTTCACAGGAATTATTTTCACAATCTCTCTAATCGGGGAAGCCTCAAAGCTCTCTGTAGTGGATTCTCTAAAGATTGTTAGCTTCACTTTTGTTTTAGGTTTGCCGCGTAGTTTCTCAACTGCTTGCGATAATGTCATGCCCTTTACCACCGTGCCATCTATCATAGTGATAAAATCACCAGCTCTAATACCAACTTTAAAAGCAGGCCCATCTTCGTAAGGTGATATAACTTTTATAAAGCCTTTTTCCATAGTAACTTCAATACCAAGACCTCCAAATTCTCCCTTGGTAGAGATGCGCATTTCCTGAAATTCCTTTTCATTCAAAAATGTGGAATGAGGATCGAGTGAAGATAGCATGCCTTCAATTGCAGACTCTATTAACTTCTTATCAGTAACTTCATCTACATAATCAACCTTAGTCCTCTCCATCACCTCTTTGAATAGAAGCTCATAGTTAACGTCCTGCTTAGAAACAAACAAATTATAATAATTCAAAACACCACTGGGCTGAGATGTATTTGCCGCATCAGAATTAGCTAATGCATTATTAGTAACGCACAATAATAAAACTACGAAAAATTTATTTATGATATTCATGAATACTCTGAAAATTGTTTATGAGAACCGTCGCATATTGGGCCAAGCTTGGAGTGCTTGCATCCACAAAATCCTACTATTTTATCTTCTTCTGCAATATAAGGTACCGGAGAAATATTTGTGCCTTTATGGGACCCATCACAAAAAGGTTGCGTTGAACTTAACCCACATGCGCACCACATATACGTCTTACCGCGCTCCACTTTAATTTTAATAGATTTTGCCAAGGCTATTTTGGGAGTGACCATATTAAACTTTTTAAGTATACTAAACATTGATAATTTACTATAACGCAATAAAACTAATTAAGTAAGTATGTGGATGAAAAATTTTTAGAAATTTATACAGACGGCGCGTGCAAAGGAAATCCCGGGCCTGGCGGATGGGGGGCTATATTGATTTGGGGCGAAAATATTAAGGAAGTTTCTGGATTTGAGAGCACGACTACAAACAATAGAATGGAGCTCATGGCAGCTATTGAGGGTCTAAAGCAGGTAACTAAACCTGTTAGAATTAAACTTTATACTGATAGCCAATATTTGAAAAAGGGAATGACCGAATGGATAAACCTTTGGCAGCGCACCAATTGGAACAAAGGGAGAGTAAAAAATAAAGATCTATGGGAAGAGTTAATAGAGTTAAATAAAAAATTTGAAATACAGTGGTGCTGGGTTAAAGGACACAATGGAAATAAATATAATGAACGTGCTGATGAATTAGCCTGCAAAGCTGTAGAGAAATACAAAGTATAAGTTATTATCTGTTAATTTGGTTACCCGTTCCAGAAAGTAACGCAGTAGCAATCAAAATCCCACCAGTTATAACTGCGCCCGCTCCCAAAACATTTAAATCCATCCAAGAAGATGTCGAAGCTTGATAATTACGCAAGAACATATCCTCTAGTTGATTTAAATTAGAAAGGAAATTTGATAACGTTTCAGGATAACCTTCACCTAGCGCATAAGAAGACATTCTATCACGAGCATCCCCAATAATTTTTAAGACTCCTTTATTGCCGCTTTCAGCAGCATATAAAGCTAGCTTTTCAGATTTTTGGTAAAATTGCTCAAGTATATCTTTTTCCGCGTTAGGGAAAGATGATTTTTTATTATATAAAATGCTTGCGTTAGCATATGCGTTAAGCACACATGAAAATTTATCTTCTAGCAAAGCCTCACGGGCCCAATATACCGAGTTATCCAAAGCTGTAGTTATAAATTCTTTTTTAACTCTATAGGATGCCACATCCAAAACAGAATAGAAACGCTCTTCTTGTGAGCGTTCCATTTGAAAAAGCAACTCAGGCCTGGATTGCAAAACACATGTTGCAAACTTCCCCTTCCCTAACCACAAAGCTAGCCCAGCTAAATTCACAGTTATTATATTATTGCCTAACGGAATCCTATATCCAGAAATTTTATCTACATCCGCATTTATCAATTTATGGGCTAGCTTTTCACAAACGTGATCCACATCCTCCCTATAATCCAAAACTATTTCTTCAAAGAGCTCCATTTCGCGGGATTGAAAATTAATCCCATGAACCACATTAATCATCTCAAACATATTTTTCTCAAAATTTTTTGCGCATCATACTATAAAAACACTTATTATTCAATAAAATGATTTATTGCCCTCGTTTTAAGAAAGGGCTTGCTGCATATATTGTAATGCCATATAATTCGTAAAAACAATTAAAAGAAAGTATACTCCGTTAATTTGAAAAATTGGGGTGTCGCAGCTAATTTCTCCGCATCCGCACCTATTGGCATAGGCTTACAGTGCTCTCAATTGCTGCTCCTACCACTTTTTCAAATTTCCTGTCGTCTATGCCTTTTGCCAACTCTTAATTTACGAGAAGTATATGGTTGCTATACCAAAAATTGATAGGAAAATTACAGGACAAGTGGTTGTTGGCAAGTTAACAGTTGGTGGCAGGGCGCCTGTTAGAGTTCAATCAATGACGGATACCGACACGGCCGATGTGCAAAAAACAGTAGAACAAATTATTACCTTGGCGCGTGCTGGCTCCGAAATTGTGCGCATCACTGTCAATAACGAAGCTTCAGCTGCAGCAGTTCCTGAAATCAAACGAATACTTGAAGATAAAGGCTTTGGAGATCTTCCAATAGTTGGAGATTTCCACTATAATGGCCACACATTACTTGAGAAATATCCAGACTGCGCTCGTTTTCTAGACAAATATAGAATCAACCCAGGCAACGTTGGTTTTGGAGAAAAGCATGACCCTCAATTTAAAATGATCATAGAAAAAGCAATTCAGTATGACAAACCAGTAAGAATAGGGGTAAACTGGGGCAGCATTGACCAAGCGCTTTCAACCAAAATGATGGATGAAAACGCTAGATCTACCAACCCAAAAGATGCCGATGAGATACTTAGGGAGGTATTAATAATATCAGCTATCAGCAGTGCTGAAAAAGCTATTGAATATGGCCTAAGTCCAAACAAAATTTGTATTTCGTGCAAGGTGAGTCGCGTACAAGACTTGGTAGCAGTATATCGAGAACTCTCTAAAAGATGCGATTATCCGCTACATTTAGGCTTGACTGAAGCTGGAATGGGCAGCAAAGGAATAGTTGCCTCTAGCGCAGCCCTCTCCATTTTACTGCAAGAAGGAATCGGAGATACCATAAGGATTTCTCTAACTCCAGAGCCAGGCGCACCAAGGGAAAAAGAAGTAATAGTGGCGCAGGAAATTCTTCAAACCAACGACATTCGCTCCTTCACTCCGCTAGTATCTTCATGCCCTGGTTGTGGCAGAACCACAAGCAGCTTTTTTAGAGAACTAGCAGACAGCATACAAAGCTTTATACGGGCGCAAATGCCAGAGTGGAAATTGCGCTATCCAGGCGTAGAAAAATTAAAAATAGCAGTAATGGGTTGCATAGTTAACGGGCCAGGAGAAAGTAAGCACTCAGACATAGGCATAAGCCTACCTGGTAGCGGTGAATCCCCTGTAGCTCCTGTATTTATAGATGGCGAAAAAGCGCATACCTTACGCGGGGAAACTATAGCCGAAGATTTTAAAAAGATCTTATGTGACTATATAGAGAAAAGGTTTAATATACTCCGTTAATTTGAAAATTTGGAGCGTCGCAGCTAATTCCTCCGCATCCGCACCTATTGACATAGGCTTACGGTGCTCGCAATTACTGCTCCTACCACTTTTCCAAATTTCCTGTCGTCTACCCCCTTTTTGCCAACTCTTAATCTACGAGAAGTATACTACAAATTGAAATAGTAATGCTAGAAGATGGTGGGGTGGCATTCACATTGGTGGGGTAAGCGGTTGATTTGTATGAGGTTTGAGGAGTGTGGATTTGGGAGGTGCCCCGAAAAGTGCCCCTTAATTATTTTATTATAAACTTGCATTTTACAGGGAAGGTTTGGATTTTAATTCCTTCTGCAAAAGGATACCAATTAGAATGCATACTATACACTCCTACTTCTTGTAACGGATATAGCTGTATTGTTTCGGGAAGAAGCGGAAGGGATTGTCTTTAAAAATATAATGAAAGGATTTTAGCTTGTCTACTAAGAAGTCTAAAGGTGACTTGCATTGCAAGGCTTTTAGTTTTTTAGCAATATTATAAGCTGTTAAAAAGGCATCCAAATAAGATTGCATCTGCTCAAAGCTGTGACCAATTTTTGCATACCATTTCTCTAGATCAGTTTTATTCATGTTGTTGCTTCTTTCGGCCTTGTTGCCACTATAAATATTGGAGCCACTAGATAGCAGCTCTCTCTTCTATTTACGAATAAGACTACCTGATACCTGGTACTTCGATACCATCTCCGCTATCGTCAGATCTCCCTTAATTGCTTCAATTGCAACCTTAAACTTAAATTCTTTGCTGTAACTCTTTCTCATTTTATTCTCCTTTTTTGAAGTTACTTTATCATCAAGAAAGCCTCTTAACTACTACTCCTATTTTCTGGGCGCATTCCATGGTAATAATCCAGCTATTAATATTAGAAAATTCCAAGAAATTGTTAGAGATAGAGCTCTCCAACCAGATGAAATAGGTAAATTCTTTGAAGCTTTGAATAGCGAACTAGCCCCAATTTTTAAAGGATATTTCTATATTAGCTTACTGACTGGGGCTAGACGTAGTAATGTTCTCAGCATGAGGTGGGAGAATATAACTCTAAGTACTAATGCTGAATGGCGAATTCCCAATACAAAAAACAGGGAAGCCCATATAGTAGCTTTAGTGCCACAAATAGTATAAATATTAAATGAACTAAAATTAGCTTATGATAGTGAATGGGTATTTCCAAGCAAAACAAGTAAATATAGGCATATTGAAGAGCCTAAAAAGGCTTGGATACGTATTCTAGATAAGGCAAATATTAAAGACTTACGCATACATGATTTGCGAAGAACTCTTGCTAGTTGGCAGGTTAGAGTGGGCGCTAATAGCTTTGTTATTGGAAAGACTCTTGGGCATAAAAACCAACAAGCTACCGCTATCTATGCTAGAGTCTCAAAAGATATTGCTAGAAGCTCAATGGAAGAGGCTGTAAATGCTATGTTGATATATAAATAATTTACGAAAATCTTACTTAAACAATAATAAAAATATTATAAGAGCTACTGCAAGGCTACATCCAAGCAAAAAAGAAATCCCAGATATTATTGCATATATTAAACCAAAAATTAGCCCTATTAGCAAAATAGCAATTATTATTGCTATAATTTTTTCTATAAATGCTACTATTGTTGAATACATCAATAAACACATCTGTTTTATTAGCTGACATGTATTATTTACTATAGGTATTTTTAAAAGATGATTAACTAGTAGCATTACGCCTTTAAATATTGAAATTATCAATATCGATATTAAAGCAAACCAAGAAGCTATTATTATAGTTACCCAATCCATAATCTATTATTAACTCCTTCATAGACTTTCTACAACTGTAATTAATAATAATGAAAAACAGTTAAAGAAAGGTTAAAATACATGACAAAACTTTCAAGGATGGTAGTTTCAGGGCAGATGTTAACCGCAGGATAATCGGCTTAAAGGCTGGTACTACCTTAGCTTTGCAGGCTGACAGAAAGTCTAAAAATAATTTTATATATGATATCGTGAAGGATCATATGAACCTAAAGCATTCCAGACATAGATCTGGCATCAACTTTTGCATTAATATTTTGGCTTGCATAACCGCATACTCCTTTAGAGAGAACAAGCCTGCCTGGAAGAAGTTTATACTTATTTCTTATCCATAATTGGTGTTAGTTATTAAATTGGTTTTTCTCAACGTGGCACTCTATATTAACATATATTTTATAACATTCTGCTTCAAATATATGAGAATCTGCTGTGTGATTGGATAAAATCAGGCCATTTTTATTAGACCAATCATTAAATTTCTCATTATGGATCTTTAAGTCTTTGCCAGAATCTTTATCGAGATATATAGGTAAATCGGGGCAATATTTAACATTATATTTATCTAATTCTTGTTGTATAGATGTAGGAAATTTTCTTATTATATTCATTACATCATCAGGTGAATTTTTAGCTATCTCAAGCAACAAGTTTTTAATGCTTATAAAAGGTATATTAGAAAGCATCTCTTCATAATTTTCATAAGGATCATAATCATATAAATCAAATTCATCAAATTCAGGTTTATTAAAACCTATATGAGAAGGTGTTATTCGTAAGGACGGTTGGTATACGAGCCCGTTATTTGAAATAGAGCCATGTAGCTCACTTAATTTTCTTTCTAATAAACTTCCTTCTGAAAAAAGTTTTTCAGTAATTACCATTGCGTCTAAGAAATTTTTATAATAACGTCAGTTATGGATAAGGGAAGAAGGGAATTTAAATGCGGGCTTATTTTTTCTGAAAGAATATGCAATTAAACAAGCAATGGCATTAACAA
>JAQSWL010000003.1 GCA_029266655.1 Candidatus Midichloriaceae bacterium
TCGCCGCCTATCAATGCGCTTCGAAAAGCTAGACTGTACTTTTATGGGTTTTATAGCAATGGCTTTGATAAAACTCGAGGTTTGTTAACAGTGCCTAAATTGAATTATAGTCAAAAAGGAAGATCTTTGATGAAAGCAAAAAGTACAGAGACGCAATCTCAGAGCTGCTATCACACAGCATTTAAATTTATTAAAGTTAACCAAAGTTTTTAAAAAGTGTAGAACATAAGTAGAACGTAAAAAACTTGAAAATCCAGGAAATTGCTTAACCCTTTGATTTTATTGGTGATCCCGGGCAGATTCGAACTGCCGACCCACTGATTAAAAGTCAGATGCTCTACCGACTGAGCTACGGGATCATAGATGAGTGAGCAAACTTATAACACAAACTCTTTAAATAACCAACCATTTTTTAAAATTTTTTACACTTTATGGTACGAGGCCAGGATTTGGATCCGGAGCTGGATTTGGTTGTTTGTTAGCAGCGCAATAAGAGTGTATAAATGTCCCCACAGAAATCGCCATTGATACCCCAGAAATAGCTACGCCTACATAAGGCAGGTAAGAAGCGCTGGTTAATTTTGCAGCAAATAAAATAACACTCCCTAGCGTACCAAACACAGGACCACCACGACTATATGCCAACCCTGCAGCATAGGTAATTGGCGTGATTTCATAGTTACTTAATGTAGGGAAATTAAGAGGCGTATGTAGCAATCCCATAAACTGCGTGGATGTCCAAAGCAGATTTGGAACAGATCCTAGTCCAGAAACACTTGATGCAAGCATAATACCTTTGCCTGTGTTACCACTCAAGGCACATAATATAAATACACCTGCTTGTGCGCCAAAGGTGCGATTACCTAGCAAAGAACATATGTTATAGAGAGCCTCCTTTGTTGGTTGATTATATAGTTCCTGAAATTTTTGTATAACTTCACCCCACTTTACTTCGGGCATTTTAAACAATTCTACTTCGCCAAGATTAGCTTTTTCAAACCAATATAATTCCTTACTTTCAGTTGCTTTTTTCGCTTCTTCACGGGCAAAGTACATCACAATCCATGCGCCCCATTCAATTAGCGGCAGCTGGTTAGTTGCATAATTGTGAACGTTATCACCAATACTAGTTGTGGCCATAGTAGTTAGCCTATTGTTTGCAAACAATCTAAACACGCCTAGATCATAAATTTGCCAACTGAAAAATATTCCTGAAACAAGCAATATTTCCCGCCAAATACTGCTGTCCTCAGCTTTCACATTGGCCCTCAAGGATTTATATAGTACGCCGGAAGCACCAACACCACCTAGCATAATTATCAATCTAGCAGGGCCACTAGCAATTAGTTTGAAAGCACCATACCCAAGAACATTTATGCCATTTCGAACAGTAGGAGAAAACGAATAGGCGACTAAAATAGCAGTAGCGGGTTTATTCCAAATAGCAAGGTGCCAGGCAGCCACTAGCGCTTTACGAGCCCCAGGTTTTAGATAGTCCGTAAATAATGTAGAGAGCGCTACCATAAAGCTTTACAACAGATATCTATAAAACAAATACCATAAAAAGATTAATTTTGTGTTAATCGCATATACTCAGTTAATTTGAAAAATTGGGGCGTCGCAGCTAACTTCTCCGCGTCCGCACCTATTAGTATAGGCTTACGGTGCTCAAAGTTGCCGCTCCTACCACTTTTTCAAATTTCCTGTCGTCTATCACTTTTGCCAATTCTTAATTTATGAAAAGTATACCTTATTAGATAACTTTAAGCAGTCAATCAAAACCCAGAAGCTTCTGCCGCAGGCTCACTACTGGAAGAATTGGCTGGTGTATCAGATAGCTTTTCAACAATCGCACTGTTCTCACGGATTTTGTTTTCAATCGCCTGTGCTGTAGCAGAGTTATCTCTAAGATATTGCTTAACATTCTCACGACCTTGACCAATGCGTTCACCATTATAAGAGAACCAAGATCCAGACTTTTCAATGATCTCCGCTTTAACACCAAGGTCCACAATTTCGCCAACCCTAGATAAACCTTCACCATATAGAATATCAACATCCACCACTTTAAATGGAGGCGCCACCTTATTTTTAACTACCTTGATTCTAGTTTGGTTACCAACAATATCTTCCTTATCTTTAATTGCCCCAACCCTTCTTATGTCTAACCTTACAGAAGAGTAGAATTTCAATGCATTACCACCAGTTGTGGTTTCAGGGCTACCAAACATTACACCAATTTTCATACGGATTTGATTAATGAAGATGATAGTAGAATGAGACTTAGCAATAGATGCTGTCAATTTTCGGAGAGCTTGGCTCATAAGCCTTGCTTGCAGGCCCACATGGCTATCTCCCATCTCACCTTCTATTTCTGCCCTTGGCACTAAGGCAGCCACACTATCTACAACTATTAAATCAACGGCTCCAGATCTGATCAAGGTGTCTGCAATTTCAAGCGCTTGTTCGCCAGTGTCTGGCTGAGATACAATTAGATCATCTAAATTAACGCCGAGTTTACGGGCATATATTGGGTCTAGCGCGTGCTCTGCATCTATAAATGCGCAGGTTCCACCAGCTTTTTGAGCTTCTGCAATCGCATGGAGGGTTAATGTGGTTTTACCAGAGCTTTCTGGACCATAAATTTCTATAACCCGACCTTTAGGATAACCGCCAACACCAAGAGCAATGTCTAAGCTTATAGAGCCGGTTGGAATCACTTCCATTTCCACACGTTCTCTATCCCCTAATTTCATTATTGAACCTTTGCCATGGGCCTTTTCAATTTGCAACAAGGCAGCCTTTAATGCGGCTTTTAGTTCTTCTGACTTACTCATATACTAACCAAATAAATATCATTTTCCTATGCGGATATTCTGATCTATTTTGGCCAATTTGCAAGGAATTTTTCCCATGGTTACATAGGTTAAATTTTATTTCCCTTGAACTGGGCGCGCTTTAGGGATAATATTTGGGTAAATAAATAGTGTAGGAGGTGTACTATGGATAAATTTTTAAAACTTACAGCAATTACCTTAATCATAAGCTCAACCTCAAGTTGCTTACCTATCGCAGCAGCAGGAACTGCAGTTGTGGGAACAGCAATTGCAGAAGAGCGCGTTGCTGGAGATAAACTAAATGACAACGTTATAGCAGTTAAAATTCGTGATGCATATGTACAGCATGAGTTTAGCGAGCTTCTAACTAGAATTTCCGTTACAGTCCACGAAGGTAGAGTTTTATTAGTTGGTAACTTAAAAGGCGAAGCATATGTTAATCAGGCTATTGACATCGCTTGGGAAGTTGAAGGCGTACGTGAGGTTATAAGTGAGTTAATTGTCGCTCCAACCCATGTAAGAGAATATGCTAAAGACACCTTTATTGCCAATGCTGTTCGCAGCAAGCTTTTACTTGAGCAGGATGTAAGATCCGTCAATTATAAAGTTGATAGTAATAATGGCACAGTTTACCTCCTTGGAGTTGCTCAAGATCAAAAGGAATTAAACCTTGCAATTAATGTTGCAAGAAATGTTTCAGGGGTAAAACAAGTGGTTAGTCATGTGCTTTTAAAAGATGATCCACGTAGGAAGAAAACCTATTAGAGTATCTTGTATATACTTCTCATAAATTAAGAGTGGCAAAAAGGGGTAGACGCATTCTCCCCGGCATCGGGGATCAGTTCATTGATTTTTATAGGATAAATTGTCCTTAGGTAGTTATAATACTGAATCCATTAATCATACCTCTAAAGGAAAGCGCTGGCCGGGGGGGCAAAAAGGCCTGCATTATAAACGCGCGAAGCGCGAGCAGACCTTTTTGAGCCAGCGCTTGGCTGACTTCGTCAGTAGGAAGAGCATTATTGAAATTTTATTTAAAGGACAATTTATTCTATAGGCCAGGTATTTGCTTGCGTACAGCTATGATGTCGGGGAGCATGGGGTAGACGACAGAAAATTTGAAAAATTGAAGCGCCGCAGCTAAAATTTATTTATCCCCCTCTTCCGTAAAAACACAAAACTTTATTATACTAAGCTAAAAAATATAGTAAGCTAAAAATATAGTAAGGTACTTATGTTAGAAACATTTTTCAATAAAAAACAAAATTTATCAGAAATTTCTATAGATAGTATTTCTATTTATGAGGGGCAAAGAAGTGCAGCGCTAAAATTTTCCCCAACACTCTTATTCTTGGCAAGAGAGAAGTTTAATGCTCAATTAGCTGGAGAGCTAACAAAAGGGTTAACTAATTCTAAATTTAGTGAATTTGCAACTGGATACGCATATTTAATGGCTAATTCTTCTCCAGGCATAGATTCTTCTCCAGGCATAGGATTAATATTAAAAAATTTATTAATAAAACTACATGAGAAATTAGGAACACCGGATCTACAAGAGGTGGCCTATATGCTACATTTAGTATTACAAAACCCAACTTTAAATATTGATGAGCTGTTTACTTTAGAAGGGATCGCAAACTCAGAAAACAAAACTTGCCTAGAGCATGTATTCCAAATCTGGGTCAATTGTGATGATGCACAAAGCAAGCTCATATTATCCGATATAATAACTCACATAATAGCCATTAACCCAAACCTTTCATATGTTACTCCTAAAATTAAGCGCGATTGCTTTTATGCACTTTTAAGCATTGCAGCTTGCGCAAGCACAAAACGTTATGTAAACACACTAAGCACCCTGAGTTTCGCTTTAATTTTGCCAGCCGTTATACCTCAATTATTTGTTTGCGCATCTGCTATATCAGCTGGATATTTTACGGCAATGCACCAAGATAACTTATATAGAAGTGCATCGATTGAAGGAAAAGTTAATATTCCCGCTACTCATTTCACCGGAGCGTTTTCAAATAAATATCCTATATTTATGAATAGTGATTCCATAATAAGGCGTATGGAAGATATAATGCGCTTAGAAGATACAAAACCTCTTACTGAATATAAATACCGAGATAAATATCTAGAACGCACCTTCATAATTGCTCGCTATAAAAGAATAAGTATTCATGCAGAAAATTTAGGCTTTTTCCAACAGATGCAACTCAAAACAAGCCTTTGGCAGCTTTCTGAGGCCTATGATAACTTATTTAGCGAAGATATTTGCCTTTTTAATGATGATATAGCAGCCGCATTTGATGAAGTAATTTCTAATACTTTCAATGCATCCAATTTTGATAAAATAGTTTCTGAAATTATGGGCAGCTCCAAAAAGGTAGAAGACTTTCTAAAGATATATGAATTAGCAGAAAAAGGCGCAATAATATTAAACCTGCCTAACATGTTGGTTCTATGCGAAGCCTTTAATCAAATTTGTTATTCAGGTTATGAGTCATTCTTTAAAGGAAAGCAACCGGCAAAGGATTCAAACTTATCATTCGAAAGCTTTATGCAAGCAATAACCGTAGCATTTATTTTAAATAATAAAGATGTGGCACAGCCCGACGAGTTAAAAGCACTTAAAAACTTTAGCAACATCTGCGCAAACAATTTAAACACAGTTGGCTTCAAACCAAACAGTAACGCATTAGACAAAGCTTGGAGGCAAACTTTACAAAATTTTGATAGGCTATATGAAAATCCTATAGCTTGCAGTAAAAAAGAGGAGCCCGAAGTTTTAACCTCCCCTAAGTTAAAAAGTGATTTTGGTTCACAAGTGGCAAGTAGTTTAAAAGAACTTACCATATCTTCCTTGAATGGTTGGGCTAAGGAGAATCAAGTTACCTTGAGGCGCTTGAACGTGGGCTTACGCACGTGTGCATTTGGCTGCAGCGTTCTTTTGTTAACTCACCCGCTTATACAACCAATTTTCTTAGCAGGTACTCTCGGGTATTCTGTAGATTATTATTTTAGGCCACAGATTTTAAGTACAAAAGAATTTGTTAAAAAATTGTGTTCTAGTGGATATGACGCTGCAAATAGTGTATATAGTAAAGCAATTTCATAATTCTTTACCAGTGTGCCAAATCAAAACCAACAACACTATGTTTTAGGAGCAGAAGGCTTTATTGCAGCGGAATCCAATGCAAAGCACATAGTGTTTGTAGTGGATAATGAGCACATTGATGCCACTATCAGTGTGCTCAAATTCTTTATGCCAACATATAGCATTTATGGATTTCCAGACTATGATGTTCTTCCTTTTGAAAGAACATCGCCTTCAAAGCCAGTAATAAATGCAAGAATTGCAGCATTAATTGCCTTAAGCGAAAGTAAGGACAAAGTTAATAGACCTCTTCGGAAACTCGCTTCTGGTAGCAAAGTGCAAGGAGTCCACGGAGCGGAAGACCGGAGTGTATTAAATATACATGAGGTCTCCCGTACCGGAGCGACGCCGCAATTGGCACCAGAAGTAGAGTTTCCGAAGAGGTCTATTATTGTTACTTCACAAGAAGCATTAATGCGCAAAGTAATCCCACAAAATATTATTTTGCAAAACTATATTAGCGCTCGTGTTGGCGATAAAATGGATAGAGAAGAGCTAATTGAGAAATTGATAACTTTTGGTTTTTCCAGATTAGTTAACGCCTGCAATGCATCTGAATTTGCTGTGCGCGGCAGTATAGTTGATATTGTATTTGAGGATGAAAAAGAGGGATATAGAATTGACTTCTTTGGGTCTAAAATTGAATCGATTAGAACATTTGACCCACAAACACAGAAAAGCTTGCAGCACATTCAGCATTTTTTTATACATCCATGTGATGAAGTTATTGTAAGTGAAAATTCTTTAAAAAATTTTTCTGATGCTGTGCGGGTTAAGTATGGCCTTAAAGCCGAAGAGCTAATTGAATTATTTGCAAACCACAGAAAAACTCCAGGCCAGGAAAACTTTCTGCCATTTTTTTATGGCAAATTAAGTAGCTTGTTTGAATATCTTGCTCCTGAAACTGTAATCTTTTATCCATATAACTTACAGACCAATCTGGAGAAAATTTATGAAATCACCGATAAACGATTTCAAGAGCGAATAAATTTTAAAGACAAAACTTTTTTTGCGCTGCCTGATCTTGTAGATCTTTATCTAAATGAAAATCAGGTTTTGGAGCATTTGCAAAAATTTAAAAATATAAGGCTCAATCCATTTGCTGATAATAAAAACTTCTTACGCCTAAAAAATTTTAGCCTTGAGCGGGCAAGCCTTAGCCAAGAAAATACAGGTAAATCAGCAATCGATTTCTTTAAAGAAGACTTGATTAATAATAACAAAAGCAAAACGATAGTAAGCTGTTTTTCAAATGGCTCTCTGCAGCGCTTAAAAAACATTTTGTCTGAATATGAAATAATCAGCCAAACTTTAGAGAATTATAAAGAAGCAAAGTCTCTGAAATCTGGCATACTTGGCCTTTCATGCTTCCCATTACAACAAGGCTTTAGCTATCAAGATTTTCGCATTTTCAGTGAGCAAGATTTATTAGGGGAACGCTTAGCCCGGAAAGCCAAACGGAAAAAATTTGCTGGGAATGTTTTCACTGAACTTTCAAGCTTTCAAGAGGGCGATCTCGTGGTGCATATGGAACATGGTATTGGAAGGTTTGAAGGCCTTCAGGCGCTCACTGTTTCTGGCGTAGTTAGAGATTTCGTTAGGCTACTTTATGCAGGTGGCGATAAATTTTACTTACCAGTAGAAAACTTAGAATTGCTAGCCCGCTTTGGCAGCTCTGAAGATATGGAACTGGATAAACTTGGCTCCGCCCACTGGCAAATGCGCAAAGCAACTTTGAAGAATAAAATCAAAATTGCGGCTGAAGCTTTGCTTAAAGTGGCGGCTGAGCGTGCGGTGATTAAAACTCAAGAAGTATTGCCAATTGAAGATATGTATGAAGAATTTTGCAATAAATTTCCATATGTAGAAACCGATGATCAGTTAAAAGCTATTGAAGATATAATCGGTGACTTTAAATGCGGCAAACCAATGGATCGTCTGGTATGTGGCGATGTTGGTTTTGGAAAAACAGAGGTAGCGCTCCGAGCTGCCTTTATAGCAGTTGCGTCAAATAGTCCATCGCAAGTAGTAGTTCTTGTGCCAACTACTCTTTTAGCAAGGCAGCACTTTGCAACATTTACTAAGCGCTTTGAAGGTTTTGGAATCAGGATCAGTCAACTTTCTAAGTTTACTCCAAGATCTGAAATAAAGCATATCAAAGAAGCTTTAGAAAGTGGAAGTATAGATATAGTGATAGGCACCCATGCATTGCTCGCCAAAGATGTGAAATTTAAAAACCTTGGTCTTATCATTATTGATGAAGAGCAACACTTTGGTGTTGGTCAAAAAGAGCGGTTAAAAGAAATTAAATCCCATTCCAATGTGCTAACGCTTTCAGCAACTCCAATTCCAAGGACCCTTCAGCTTTCCCTAACTGGGATAAAAGAGCTTAGCATCATAGCCACCTCACCTAATGATAGGCTTCCTATTAAAACCTTTGTAACTCCATATGATGCTCTTACAATACGCGAGGCGATTTTACGTGAATATTATAGAGGTGGCAGAGTATTTTATGTTACACCAAGAATTGCCTATTTAGATGGCATAGTAGATATGCTTACTCAAATAGTACCAGAGGTAAAGGTACAAAAAGCACATGGGAAACTTAGTGCAAGCGAATTAGATAAAATAATGAATGACTTTTACGATGCAAAATTCAATGTGCTGGTTTCTACCACAATTGTTGAATCTGGCCTAGATATTCAAAATGCTAATACCTTGATAGTTGATAGATCTCATATGTTCGGTCTTTCTCAGCTTTATCAAATTCGAGGAAGAATTGGACGCGGCAATGCCCAGGCGTTTGCCTATCTTACTTATCCAGATGGCATGAATTTAAGCGGTACGGCAGAGAAAAGACTACAAATTTTACAGTCTTTTGAAAATTTAGGATCCGGGTTTTCAATTGCTAGCCATGATATGGACTTACGTGGCCATGGAAATTTGGTGGGCGAAGAGCAATCTGGCCATGTTAAAGAAGTTGGCGTAGAGCTTTATCAGCACATGTTAGAGGAAGCAATAAGCAAATTAAAAGATAACTCAGTACAAGATAGCGCTTTAGAGGAATGGAGCCCGATTATGAATCTGAAGATATCAGTGCAAATTCCCGAAGATTATATACCAGACAGCAGCTTAAGATTAAGTTTATATAGAAGAATTGCTAACATCTCTGAGCCACAAGCATTGGAAGATTTTGCTAGCGAGCTTATCGATCGTTTCGGCAATTTACCTATTGAAGCAGATCATTTAATAACAATCGTCAAGTTAAAGCATCTTGCTAAAAACGCCGGAATAGAAAAATTGGATATTGGTGATAAAGGAATAGCAATTACCTTTAGAGATAACATGCCCAAATCTCCAGATGTGGTTATGAATTTTGTCGCTAGAAATACAGGAACAGTCAAAATTAGAGAAAATAATAAGCTATTGATACTCGGTTCGTTGCAAGGAGAGGCGCAAATAATACAAGCTGTAGAGAAGATATTGAGAGAACTTATACCAAATCTTATAAAATAACGCGAATAATGGATAAGAGTTCCAATTAATGCTTTATAATTTAAAGCAAAAAACTCTAAAGCCGCCACTGCGAATGCGGTATGCCGCATGCGGCAGTCCAGTTCTTCTTTGTTATTTTCTGGATTGCCACGTCTCTAAGTGGGCTCCTCGCAATGACACTCGTTATATTTCAGTTAATTAGGCATTTTTTGGCGGTGCTTTATCCATTATTCGCGTTATTTTATAAATCAATCGAATACTGAATCCATTAATCAATGCTATTTCTCCACCCATTGATCACCTTCTTTATGATATTTCTTCTTGACCGCTGCCCATGCCACTTTATGCGCTACTTGCTCTCGAGATTGCCCCCCTTTTCTACCATCTATATCCTTATATTCTGCCCAAGCACTATTAAAAGCCGATCTATAAATATCTTGCGCATGCTCAGGTAAGTGGCTTGTAACAGATGATGGTAAGTCTGAATTAGTTCTATATGGCATACTACATTACTTTTTTGGTTTGTTAATATTCAAGTATTTATACAAAAGCCTACACGAGCGTGGCAGGATAAAAGCAGAAGCCACAGAAACAACTAAGGTTACGTATATCATTAAATGCTCTGAATCTATGGACACCCAACCTCTTTTTGGCAAAATGTTAATCAACGCAACTCCAATTCCAACAAATGCCGACATTAATAAAGTTGTGATAGATAAAGTCAGTGCTTTGTTAGTATCCATTATGCGTAAAGAGTCTTGGGTTTTAGGGCCTCCAGGCACGCCAGGTAAAGAGATAAATATTGCACTCATTATAAAACTTATGGTGGCTTCTTTATCTATAAAGCCATAAGCCCTTTCAGTAAGTACGGCGTTTACACCCGCTGTTGTTAAAACAGCCAAA
The DNA here is from genome assembly GCA_029266655.1 of Candidatus Midichloriaceae bacterium. GTDB lineage: Bacteria > Pseudomonadota > Alphaproteobacteria > Rickettsiales > Midichloriaceae > JAJTHY01. Next base: position 10,396 of record JAQSWL010000003.1, read on the forward strand.
GCTGCAGGTACTATTCCTGTTGGTATACCAAAACTCATAAGAGTTTGCCTTATATACATAGTTCCAACACCGCTGAATGCCACAGCAGCTAAAAATGCTAGAGCGGTAAAAATAAAATTTATTACTCCTGCTACTAATAAGTTAAAATTCCCCCCTTGCTGCATCATAGCTGCAGACCATTTTTTTAGCTCTTCTTTTTGTTCATTAGTAAGCCCTTTAACATTATTGCCTCCCTTATCCGTTACCTGCTGATCAAGCACATTTTTTATCTCTGCTTTTGTAGATGCATTCAATGTTTCGAGATTTGGCAATTGATCATTTGTTACAATTGACTCTAAGCAGCTTTCATTACTACTTTGATTACGCCACTTTAATATTTCAGGCTCACACTCTAGCAATATCCTTATAATCTTATCGTTATGGAGTTCTGAGGCCTTTTGTAAAAGCAACGCGCCTAACAAGCCATGTTTGATCTCCGATGAATTGGAAACACAAGAAAATTCTTCCCATGTAACAATGCTATTCAATTTTATGCGAGCATTGGCATGCTTTAATAACACTTCACACATCTCTATGTACCTAAGATCTAAACTAAGCAATAATGTCTCCAACAAAGGTTGAAGAATATAAGTCCTCTTCAAAGAACTTTCTAATGGGCAAAAAACTATAATTCTTTCTTGAAGATTAATTTTTGTTAATAAGTCTTTCACTGTATCGTGTCTATTATTGTACACTGCCACAGCAAATGCTACAGCCCAAATTGGTCCTGCAATCGTATACTGATTGCGAGTAGTTAATATACAATAAGAGTTGTCTTTTTCCATGCTAACGCTTGCTATTGCTTCGCCAACGTTACTGGCTATTTTTCTAACTATGTCTTCTGCAGCAGGGTCGTTGTACCAACATGCAAAAAGTCCTACACTGCTACTATATTCTTTTCCGTGTTTTAGCAGCACAGGCAAACCCTTAACCCTTTTTATCACAGCCAGCCTGTGCTTGTGCAAGGCTTTTACAATGCCCTCTATCTCTTTAACATGTTTACTTTTTGCTTCCAAAGTGATAGAAGCCGCGCTTCCTGCTAAGGCAGCTTCAGAATTTTGAGTAGCAACGTCGATTTGATCTTTCATAACATACTCATCCTTAAATATTAAAATTAAATTGAGGTAGTAATGCCAGATTTTGGCAAAATGCGAAGGGAAAAAGCAGTTGAATATTTTACATATTCATCAATTTTTTACCAAGTGAATTTCCAAAAAGATTAGCTTTAATGCTCTATTTATTTTGAGATTTGGTATTACTTGCCCCCTATAATGGGCCTAGAGAATTAGGGGCTAAACAACCCCTTCTAGCCACGCTTTATGCCTCCTCTCGTCTTCTAATCCACGTTTAATTATCCCCTCTCCATCGGGCCACTGATCATTACGCCCATCAATTTTCTCATAAGCTGTGTTAGTGTCTCTCTCATTATCTAACATTGCTGCGAGTATCATTTCATCTCCCATGATATCTGCCACTACTACCTTGCCTTTGGTAATCCACTGCTTAACCATGCTAGGACCAGTAGGTGCGGTGCCGCCATGCTTTTCGATTAGATCACTTAACTCTTCTATATGCCTTCGATGATCATCGGTAAACTCTTTCAACTTGGCCTTATATTCTTCATTATTTAGCCTGTTTATCGCTACCTCATATGCTTCAACTGCATCATAATCTAGTTCGATCAGATCTTTTATTGCATCTATAAAATTTGCTTGAGTACCTACAAAAGTTGTCATGATATCCTCCATCAATTAAATACCTAAGCTATATGGGCCTATAACTTTTGTTTACCGGCCCATAATGCTTCAACTGTTTATTTATCTATTTTTTCGCCTCAGAGTAATGACATGCTGTTGCTCCGGTTGCAGTGGCTGTAAAAACTACTACGTAATTTCTATCTATTAACATAGGGCCACATTTATTGTATATGGAAGGCATGTTAACCTTCCCTAACACTGAAAACGTATTATCTTCAGGGAAAACATCGTGCGATATTTCTACCCTCTTTTTCTCACCGTGTTTTAGGATATATTTTACATCCCATTTACTAGGTAGGACTGTGCCTTCTCCGGGTCCGAAGATAACTTCGAGCTCTTTCTTATTATCGTTTACAACCTCAACTGTAGCCGCACTTGCAGACGCAGCCAATAGGCTTGATATTAATAAAATCCCGCCTATCTTGACCATCTTTTTCATACTTCCTCCTCTAATAAAGTAAAATAAAACATCAGCTCTGCTATAGCTAAAGCATTTTAATTTGAATATAGGAGCGAGGAACGAAATATAGTAAACTCTACATGAGTGATCGAGCAACGCGTAGTCAAATTATAAAGGCTTAGCTATATTCTTTCATATATTAAGAGTTGATCTAGTTACGACCCTATCATAAACAACCTCACGCGCTAGTTGAAAAGCTTAGCATAATTCTACTTGTGGTTTTATTGAGTTGATGATATAATATAAACATCTGCAGGAAACCGTTATTGCAACTCATTGGTTAATTATCTCAAATAATATTAGACTTCTTGCAAAACCCGCTTCTGGTAGCAAAATGCTAGAAGATTTTGGCGCACAGGACCGGAGTGTATTAAATATACATGAGGATCCGAGCACGAAATCGACGCAGCAGGTTGCAGCAGAAGTAGGGTTATGCAAGAAGTCTATTGAGTAAGGAGGGCATTTGCATGAATACGCAAGAACAAGATGTATATATTGGTAACAGCATACGCTGTCTTCGGAAAAAGATGCAACTTAGTTTAAAATCTTTGGCGCAAAAACTGAACGTCTCAATACAGCAATTACAAAAGTATGAGACAGCAAAAAATAAGGTTTCAGCTAGTCTTTTATATGAAATATCGAAGATTTTTGAAGTGCCGGTTGCACGTTTTTTTCAAAATCTTGAACTAACCGATATAAGTCAGCATAACTGCGGGTTTAACATATTGCTGATCGAAGATGATATTAATGACGAGTTAATAATACGAAAAGCTATAACTGATTTTCCAGAAAAGACTAACCTTTACTGTGTAAAAGATGGCGAAAAAGCATTAGAGTTTTTCTGCAATCTTCATAATGCAGCTTGTCGCGGCTGCATTCAACCAGACATAGTCTTGGTTGAGTTAAATCTTGCCAAGACAGATGGGCTATCTATCTTAAGAAATATCAAGAGGGATAGACAATTAAACTCTACGCCAGTAGTGCTACTAGCAGATAGAGAAAATACAGAGGATATGAATTTATCCTATAATCTCTATGCAGGTGGGTTAGTTGTAAAATCTTGTTCTGCAGAGGGCTTAAAAACTCAAGTACATAATTTGCTAAGTTATTGGACACAATTAGTAACATTACCTAAGCAACACCATTTAACCGAGGTTACCTCTCACCAATAATATTATAAATATGGCACGTTAATTGCTTATATTATGCAGTTATTTAATGTAGTGAACGTATGCTTGGCGTTACATCCCAGGGATTAAGCAATTCCGCTGACCTAACCTTTTCTTCTTTAGAAGAGGAAGAGCTGCTTGACCAAAATTTTGCCGCCGAATTATCTTCAGCTTTGCTGCCTAGCGCTCCAATCCAAACAACCGAGCCTTCTAAAATTGCTGATGAGGCTGATATAATAAGTAGTAAAATACCAATAGATAAAAAGGCACCATTAATAAGCACTTATGAAAATGAAATCCCTTCTAATGAAGTAAAGAACTTTGCCCCCACGCCTTCTATTACTTTACAGCTTGCTGAAGTTTCACATCATCCAGAGCAAATAACTGAGGCTATAACTAACACTCCATATACAGAAGTTCTCTATGCAGAAAACGAACCGGTCATTCATGAAGTTAAACATTGTAATAAGGAAGAGGATAAAATTGCTCTTAATCCAACACAAGAGATTAGCGAAACAGGCTTAGACTTGGAGATAGATTTGCTAATGCATACTAATTTAAATATAGAAAAAGAGGAAAGGGTAAGCAATGTTCAAGATTCCATAGAAGAACCCTTAAGTGACCAAAAGATAGAAGCCTATGTAAACCCTTTAATTAAACTAGAACAACCTTTCGTCATATCTTCTGAAAACAAAATTATTGCTGCAGAATCCTTTCAGGATGCGATTAAGACAACTGATAACCATGAAAAAGAGTTATCATCAGTAGATTTAACAAAATTAACAAATGCAATTCCTGCGAGCCAAGAAGTTAATGCCTCAATAAAAAGCATTACACCTGAAATTCAGCTAGCAGGATCAGCTCCTTCGGCCTTTACCGAGCAACCAAGAAGCAAACCTAATATTAAAAATACTAATGTAAAAGACCAAGATTTTTCAAAAATTTTACATCTTGAATCAATCTCATCACCTGATCTCAGCTCACAACCAGAAAAGGCAGGTGCACTTAAAACTATAGATTTTGAAAGTAGGAATCAACCAGTAGAAGCCCCTGCACCCATATTATCTGAAGTTGAAGCACCAATAAACAATGTTAATAGTATAACCACAACGCTGCCAGCACCGCTTATTGATCAACAACATAATACTTATTCTTTTATAAAACAGCAAAACGAAGCGCACGTGTTGGAGCAAATTAAATTTCAAGTCAGCAAAGCAATAACTCAAGATCAGCAGTTGATAAAATTTAAGTTAATGCCAGAAGATTTAGGAGAAATAGAGGTACACTTCGAAACAAACACTACAACTGGCCATACTAATATTTCTTTCTTCATCGAGCGCTATCAAACATTAGATATAATAGGAAAAATTGGCGATCAAATTCAAGCCAGTTTTACAGATAGCGGATTTGAAGCTGGAAGCTTTAGTTTAAATTTTGGAATGCAGGATAAGAGTAATCAAGAGGATAATAGCTCGCAGCCAACGCCTGCAAGCATAAAGCCTGAGCTTACATCAGCCACCTCTAAAACAGCAAATACTTTTTATATGGGCACAAGCTCAGAAGCAATTAATATCTTGGTGTAAATATGACATATTTTGGAGAAGTTTTAAAAGGTTCACTAGCAGATATCTCAAGACCAGAAAGCTCAAAAGGCTCAGCCTTCAAAGGCGAAGAAAGCGCAGTCGACAGAGTTAAGCGTCAAAAAAATGAATTCTTTACTTTGCTTACTACACAGCTGCAACACCAAGACCCTACAGACCCAATGGATACAAATGAAATAACAGCCCAAATGTTTGCCATTAATAATGTAGAGCAGCAATTGGTAACTAATCAACATTTAGAAGAAATAAAGGGTTACTTTAGTGCCAATCAAAATGCTACATATTTAAATTATATTGGTAAAATCATTGACTATATAGGCGATAAAGTTTTAGTAGAAGGCGCCAAAGGCAAATTCGATTATGAAATTTTAGAACCAGTAGTAAGCGCGAAAATTCTGATAAGGAATGAAGGCGGCGTTGTCGTGCACGCACAAGAGGTAGATAAGAAAACCGGAGAAAATAGCTTCACATGGGAAAAACCCTCACATTGGCCTGACGGTGTTTATACCTTTGCCGTAGAAGCGCTAAAAGAAGATGCTAGTAAAGCACAGGTAAAGCTCCAAGGATCTGGAAAAGTAGATTCGATTATTAGCAAAGAAGGTGGACAATTTTTTGATGTAAATGGGCTAGTTCTACCTATAGAAGGAGTACTTAAGGTTAAGGATGGATCCTCTTCTATAAGAGCTTCTATATCTGCTATTAACTCTAAAATTGATCAATTAAGTTCCCCTATAGAATCCACTATGGGTGGAAGCCCAAATTTTTCCGACCCTAACCTAGTAGGCGCAATAAGTAATTTACTGCAAGGGAAATAAAGGATAGCTAAGCTTTACCACTAGGATTTTATAAGTTATGTATAAAAGAAAAAATGCTATGGGAATTATGCAGAACCTCAAAGTCCATCCGTCTATAATTTTTCTAGTGTTAGCAATATGCAATTGGTTTATTGCATTCCCAGGTTTTTTAACAGCAGATAGCTGGGGGCAATATGTTGAGTCTCATAACTTAAATTTTAGCAACCATCATCCCGCCAGCATGAGCATTTTATGGCACTATGTTAATAAAATTTGGGATGGATCTCCCATTATGCTTTTAATCAGCTTATCGCTTTTGTGGTTAAGTAGCTTTTTATTTTATCTCAAGGCTCGTTCAGAAAAAATAAAATTTTCATGGGTATATTTTGTTATCCCTTTTACTCCAGCAATTTTGGGAACCTCAGCAATCATATGGAAAGATGTTATATTTGCTCATCTTATATTGATTGCGGTTTCATTATGCTATTTTTACTCTAATCGTTCAACCAGTAGATCGTACCAGGTACTCATCTTTTTAATCTGTTTAGCCTTGATTTTCCTTGGCAGCAGCATGAAATTTCAAGCCCGATTTATAGTGATATTTTTATTCCTGATTTTAGCATATGCAATTTTTCAATTCAGCTTTAAGAACGCTTTGCTTGCAGCATTTATTTCTACCGCAATATTTGCTTCTTTTTATATTGGGCTAAATCATATAAACAATGTAAAAGATACGGGCTCACAGCAATTACGCCAATTTTTTGATATAGCCGGAATTAGCGTATGTAAGAACAAAGACTTATTCCCAGAATATGTAAGACGTAACGAATTATATTCTTTTGAAAAAGTAAAAGAATACTATGAGCCTGCTTATGTTAACCCTTATACCAACCCAGCTTTTGGTGATTCTTATATATATCCTGCAACTCTTAATGTCGAGCATCTGGCAGAATTGGAAAAGTCTTTTTATAGCAGCGCCCTTTTGAACCCACATTGCTATATTCTGCATAGGCTTAGGGTTTTTCATTTTTTAATAAAAAACAAATCTCCTAACTTTAAAAATTTTGGAAGCTATTCCTTGCCATTAGAATTAAAGACAAAATTAAATTATGAAGATACTTTTTATCACAACTATATAAATCCATATATTCAATTGTTTAGCCTCCTTACAAGGGGATATATATTCATAATTTTGGATATAATTTTTGCTATTGTTTTATATAAAAAGTTTAAGCTTAATGGATCCTCACAAAACCAATGCGAAATTTTTTATGCTCTTTTATTGTTAACCAACCTTGCTTTTTACCTAACTTTATTTTTCACTGTAATAGCTACCGACAATCGCTATCTTTATTATTCAAAACTCATTACATCATTCCTCATCCCTATTTTTCTTCAAAAAGGTAAGGAGCAATGTAAAACCATAGGTAAAGCAGAATAATACCAAATCTCAAAATAAATAGAGATTTGGTATAATTTTCACAAGTTTTTCATAACCCATAGCTTTATTGTCTCAGCAACACTTGTGCTAAAGTCAGTAACTAATCCAACATGGCCAGTTGTTATATAAGCCAAATTGGATGAAGGGAATATAGATTTTACGGCCTCAGATGATGCTTGAGGCACAACACTATCTTTAGTGGCTATAATTGAAAGTAGCGGCAAATTAAAATTCTCTTCTATATAAGACATCATCTTGTTTTGGTTAACTATATCCATAATCTGAGCAAACACCATTTTGGGCATATCTACCCCGTCATATACCCAGGACTCAATTGCATAAAAATTATCATTATATAAGCCTTGCGCGCTCTTCAAATATTTCTTATTAACCTTTGCAAATTTCGGTAAATAAAAAGAAAGCTGAAAAAACTCTTTTGGTATGCTTTTGTGCTCTTTAAAAATTTGTAAAACTTTTTGGCTATTAACTTTGGCAAACCCACCTACGTTAAAATCCCAGGGGGTTGCTAATTGCACTAAAGCCTTTATTCTGTTTTGCGCTTTATTTGCATAAAGAGTAGCCATGATTCCCCCCATACAAAACCCAAGCAATATAGGCTTTTTTCCTGTGCTTGCAATTATGTATTCAACGAAAGCTTCTACTCTACGTAAAGAAAATTCATTGAGATCTGCATCAGATTCAAGAGCTGCTTGCTCTCCACCCCATTCAACTAAATAAACCCTAAACCCACTATCTGCCAAAGCCTTAGCAAAACTTTTACCCGGTAAGTCCATAATATATGCCTTATTTATCATGGAAGGCAAAATTAATATAGGCTGGCCAGATACAGAAAATTCATAAAGCTTACTCACGCCAATGCTAAAGCATTCCTGCCCACTTAAGGTTCTATGGTAGCGCGGTAAGGCATCTGTTTGTATAAGTTGCTGTAACCGCAACTGCGAACTACTTAAGAATTCTTCCCAAAATCTTTTCGAGAACTTCAACTCTTGCTTCGAGTTCAGCAATGCGCTTACCAAGCTCATATGGGACAAAATCTCCATCGTGAGCATCATTATGGTTCTCGGCATTAGCTTGTTTAAAGCTGTTTGTGGCATGGTTTTGGAATTTTGCATAATAGTCAACCATCAATTCCGCTAATCTAGGGTCATTTAAATATTCCTGCATGTGCTTTTGCCAATCATCAATAAGATTACTTGCGGAGTTTTTCGTATTCGTCATATAATTAAAGTTAACAATATGTTTAACTGCAATAGTACTTTATAGGTAATACGTTGGAACAAACAAGCAAAATTATTATTAAAAAATATCCCAATCGCAGATTGTATAATACCCAAACCAGCACATATATAAAACTGGACGATTTAGCTCTAATGGTAAAAAAGGATGAGCCTTTTTTAGTGTTGGATGCCAAAACCAATGAAGATATAACAAGGCTCACCTTGGTGCAAATAGTATTAGACCACGAAACAAAGGGCTATGAATTGATGCCAGAAGATTTTATCAAGATGATAATAAAATTTTACGGACACCCTATAAATAAGATGATGCAGGATTATATATCCCAATCAGTTAAAAATTTAAATACCATCTCACTAGATAAAACCGCGTTAGACCAAGCAACAGATTTTGCGCAAAACAATATCAACTACTTCACTGATTTACTTTTTGGCGCTCAGAAGGGTGGTAATAAACCTAAAAAATAGATAACCAAAATTTTTAAAACGAACTCCGCAGGCGTCGGCAGTATCACTATAGGCCCTTTTTTGTAAAGGTGGGCACCATTTTAACTATCCAGTGGATGTGTTAAGGGACGGCTCCCAATTAGTGTCTTATCGGCCCCGGTGAATAAACCTCCTGACTCGCTCTGCAGAGTCCAGCTAGTATATTAGCTCTTTTCCACGCGGCTTGCAAGATGTTCTATATAGTCTGCTATCTGAGATATTGTATCTTTTAAGTTCTTTTTGGCCGCCCCTACTTCTCCTTTCTGGGACTCAATATCAGATTCAACTTTTCTGATAAGGGCTTCCACTTGGTCTTCAACCATAAGACCTGCAATTAAAGCAAGCTTAAGGTCTGAAGCACCAGGGAATTTAGCTGCTAATTCATCTAATCTATGGTTATATTTAGCAGCTAAGGAAGAAATGCGTTCATCATCATCGCAATCGAGCGAAAGATTTGTATTTCTAAATTTTAAATTTACCAATGTCATTAGCTAACCAATCTTTTAAGTTTAGATAAACTGAGCTGCACATCGGCAACCTGCTCAATATCCTGAGGGATAGCAGATAATGGTTTCTGCTTAAAAGCATTATCCGCTACTGGCATTTCAGCATCACCAGCAACAAAGCTTTTAGGCTGCTCAGGCAGCTTTTTGAGTTCTAATTTTAGCTTTATTATTTCAGCTCTAAGCTTAGAATTTTCTGATTCTAAAGCTGATATCTTTACCTCTATGGCATTCTCTAAACGCTCAAGCGCTTTTTCTAACTTTTCCTTAACCAATGCAGTGCTCATATATAATACCAAATCTCAAAATAAGTAGAGCATTAATTCTCATTTTTTGCCAAAGTTACTTAATAAAAAATTTCTGAATATGCAAACAGATTTACATGCTAAAAATATTATATATCTAGAGTAGATTCAAGACAATTTCTTCTAAAATTCAACTTTTATCAACTCCACTATGTTGGATTCATGAGGATTATGTATTTTATAGGCCCCATCAATGTCATAAGAAAAACTGGCATTTTTTTTAAAGCACTTATTAAGCTCAGAAGCGGAAAAATTAATTTGCCCACGCACCATAACAAAGTGCTTGGATTTGCTAGATCCTTTGCAAGAATAAGTTTTACCAGGATATATAGTTAACTTTTTAAGCACAAACCCACCTCTTTTTAACAAAGTATCAGAATACCCCCAGGACCTACGCACTAAATTATCAAATAAAAACTTCCCCATATGTCGCAAACGGAGTGTATTAACTACTTCACGAACCTCTTGAGAGTATTTAGTATTCAGCACAAGTACAGCATCTTCAGAATCCACTATTGTTACATCCTCAAGATTTACTGCAGCTATTAATTTGTTTTTGTTATTAGAGTAAACCTGAATGTTATGACTATTAACTGAAATGCATGGTTCAGCTTTTATAACATTCCCATCCATATCTTTATTCTGCACTGAATATATACTTTTCCAAGATCCAACATCAGACCACCCGATAGATGAACTTATAACCGTTGCATTCTCTGGTTCGGTAGTCAATATTTCATCTACAAAGCTAGCTTCACATTTTTCAAATTCTTCGCCATTTATTGCGATAATCCGATAATTTGAGCCTTCAGCTGTTGTTTTACGAGCCTTTTGCAAAGATTTTTTGCAAGCACTAATTGTGCTTAAAGCTTGTCTATTCATTTGCTCTACATAAAGCTTTGCCGGCAGTACGAATATACCAGTATTCCATTGATAGCCATCTTTAATCAATCCATCTGCAACAGATTTATTTGGCTTTTCAATAAAATTTTCAATTAAATAAAGCTCGTTATTGTCTGCGTTTACGTCTACGACTTTACCATGCTTTATGTATCCATAATCAGTTTCAGAATAAAGCGCTTTGGAGCTAATCAGCACAAACTTATTATTCTTTAGCGCAAAATCACAAGCTTCCAGCATCAACTTTTTAAATTTTTCAGCATGTTTAATATCATGGTCGGAAGAAAACACCATCATTATTGCATCTGGATTTTGCTCATAAACATCAAGTGCTGCTAAAGTTACTGCTGGCGCTGTACTTCTTACACATGGCTCCAAAATTATTTTAGCTTCCTTAACGCTGATTTCAGCTAATTGCTCTTCTGCTAAAAGCTTATGCTCTTGATTAGTTATGATATATAAATTATTGATGCCGGGCAGTTTTTCTATTCGCTTAATACTATTTTGTAACAAGCTGGTTTCAGAAGCAAACCCAATAAATTGCTTAGGTAAGTTCTCTCTAGAGATAGGCCATAATCTTGCTCCATGCCCACCACAAAGAATTATTGGATAAATCATAAATATTAAGCCATGTTTTTTACCAGAATTACAATATATGCTATTATCGCTATATTGAAGCATTTTTTATGATTTTAACAAAAAATGTTTATTCCATTATCTTTCAACAGCTTTGGAGAAATAATATTATGCTAACTCCCAAAATCTATGCACTTTTGCCTAAATTATTTTGGGAGTTGGTATTATACCAAATCTCACAAATAAATTGAGATAGTAATGCCAGATTTTGACAAAGTGCGAAGGGAAAAAGCAGCTGAATATTTTACATATTCATCAATATCTTACCAAGTAACTTTGGCAAAAGATGTGCGTTAATGCTCTATTTATTTTGGGAGTTGGTATTACTTAGCTGTATAACTTTCTGGCACTTTTACAGTCTTTGGGAAAAAAGCAAAAAAGCGCCCTTTTGCTTTGAAGTGACTAGCTACTTTTTCCGCTTTATCTCCCCTACCAAAAAATACATCTCCTCTAATAGCGCCTCTAATAGCACCACCAGTATCTTGCGCTATAAACAAACGCTTATAATTGCGCCCCTTAAATATGCTTTTCTCTGGTAAACTAGTTGCAACCCAAACCGGCATTCCATATGGATATAATCCATAATCAACAGCAAGAGACCTCTCAGGAATTAAAGGCACACCCTGCCCACCCAAAGCATGATGACCTTGCACTGGCTGGAAAAAAACATAAGACGGATCCTCTTCCATAATCTCCTTTCCATCCCTAGGATTGCGGTGCAAATAGTCCATCATACTTTTAGCATCTTCAAATTTTAAATCCCGTTGACGCAAGGCTTGATGGATACCTTTAAATCTATACCCATTGGATGCCTCAAAACCCAAATTCAGGTATCCACCTTCCTTAAGCTTAACTACGCCAGATCCTTGAATCTGCATAAAATATAACCGCGCTCTGTTATCAACATAAGCAACCTCCAACCCTTTACCTGCAAGTGCCCCATCATTTATTGAAGCGTGCTCTATAGCGCTTGAACCCTTTACATATTCCAAATCTGAGGGCTTACGATAAATAGGATATTTATACTTTCCATGCTTTTTCTTACTGCCTTCTAACTCAATTTGAAAATACCCAGTTAGCATACCTTCAGGATTATGAGAATCATCAAGCACCTGATAAGGAGTAAACCATTTTTCAAAAAATAGCTTTGCTTCTTTATCCGTTGGCTTTTCGTAATTATAGGCATCCATGCATGGTACTTGCCAGTCTATAGCGTTGCCTCCCAAAGCGGTCGCTCTACTCACATTACTTTCTAAATCTAAGCGCATAATTTTGCTGCATGACCTTTTGAAAGAGTCGAAAGCTCCTGCATGAGAATCCTCTTCCCAACCATCAACATGAGCAAATGTCACCGGCTTAAATTTTGCAATTCTTGGCTTAGTGGTGGTGCCACATCCAGTGAATAATGCACTTAGGAGACATAATATTATTAATACCAGACTATTTTTCATTGCTTATGAGTATCCAAATATTGGATTTTGAATTAATCTTTTTACTAAAAGTCCAAACATCTTGACGCTTTATAACTTTAGATAAGCTGCCATTTATAAGCTCGCCAGAATTAGCATCTACAACATTCGATATCTGCTCAGACTCAAACTCCACTACTATAACCGCACTTACATCCTGCTTGAATACATTTAATATTTTAACGTTTTGCACTCCAACTATAGTTATGTTTTGCCTTTGTGCATTTGCTTGTAATTGCTTAATGGAATCTGAAAATTGGCTAAGCATTGCAGGAGAGACAAGTTTCTCCAATACGTGCACTTGCTGCTTAGCATAAGCTTCCAGTATCATTTGAAATGCACTTTTGGCACCAAGCAGGAATTTATCGGCGGTAAAGTCAGGGAGATGCTCACGTATATCTTCAAAAATTTTGCGCTCTTGCTCACCCATTTCAGCTTCTAAGGCAGAAAGAATATCTATTTGAGAGCCCGACTGAACTTGCTCTACATCTTTTAATAAACCTTCTTTAAATTGCTCGTAAGCTTTTTTATTTTCTTCTGACATTTCGTTGTCATAACTAGTATCCCCCAATGTCTTATATAGCTTACGCCCTATAAAAAAGGCGATTAGAGCGAAAATTATAATATCAATCATTTTTAATAGACACATAAACCAATGCTGTTTAGTATAGCAGACCTCTTACAGCTTAAAAATATTTTTATTAAAAATAAATATATGGACACAAAGAACATGGAAACAAACGAAACTCTTATAATTCACGGACAGTATATAAAGGACTTATCTTTTGAGAATCCAAATGCCCCTGCATCTTTTCAAATGGAGCAAGAGCCTTCTTTTGAAATTGGCATTGATGTAAATACTGCCGGTGTTGGAGAAAATATATATGAAGTGTCATTAAACCTTGTTGTTAAAGCTTTACAAGATACTCAGGCGATTTTCATCGTTGAATTAAAATACGCTGGCGTTTTCACTGTTATTATGCCTTCTCCTCAAGACTTAGAGAAAGCTCTTTTAGTTCAATGCGCATCCATATTGTTCCCATTTGCAAGAAGAATAATATCTGATGTTACCAGAGATGGCGGTTACCCTCCTGTTTCCCTACATCCGGTTGACTTCTTAGGGCTATTTGTACAAAAGAAACAAAGCGAAAGCGAAGCTCCTCCGGCTAATACTAATCATTAAAATTGGGAATTAAGTCTAAGGCTTTACCCTTGCAACTCCAATTTTAAAAAGTTGTGTCTAAGAGCTAAATAAGACTATAATTATAACTTAGGCAGAAAAGCGGCTAGCCGCAGGGGCAAAAAATTTGTACATACAGGCGCATAGCGCCTACTATACACAAATTTTTTGAGCCAGAGCTTTTGCTGACTCTGTCAGCGGGAAGAGAATCGTTGAAAATTATTTAAAGAGCAATTTATCTTATAGAAATCAATAAACTATCTCCTGATGTCGGAGAGTATGATATAGCCAAATTGGTATAAAAATGGCATATTAATTTGAATCAATCTAAGGCTTATGTATATGAGATAAAACCCATCAAAGCCTTGCGACGCCTGACTCAGCTAAAGCGCCATCACCCCAAACGGCCATAACTGTTGAAAGTGCTAAGAAATATAAAAGCCATAAAAAGAGAGTGTATTTTAATTTAATAAAAAGCAATAATGCAAACAACGGGTTGCCATTGTTTGTTCATTTTTTGCAAGATCTTTATAGAAGATCTTGCAGTCCTGGCGCAGCGCTTCGCGCTTGCCCCGGTAGCGCCAGGCCTTTCTTTGTGCTTTGCTTTTTATTAGTTAAATTTATTAACTTACTAGATATGGATGGACTATCGGTTGTTACGCTTACAGCACTTTCAACAGTTATGCCCAAACGGCGCCGCAATTCTTTATAGAAATTTCATGCCTTTTTACAACTCTTTAGCAATACATCTATAAAGGCTTGGCTACAGTACCATTCTTCATATTCAAGTGTGTAACTTGCTGTATGAGAGATTTGCTAAGTTTATGGCTCGCAATTGCTTTTTTATCTACTGAGAATTTAGAAAGCAAAGCCATAGTTTTATCATGCAAATATTCAACCCGAACCTTAGCAATACCTTTATTTAACATCCCTAAGTCGTTAGCTGCTTTGCGCGATAAGTCAATAATACGATTTTGTTCCTTTTTCACATATGGCCCACGATCATTCACCACCACAAGAACTGAGCGTTGATTTTCTAAATTAACTACTCTAACTACAGATGGCATAGGTAAGCTTCTATGGGCAGCAGTATATTCATGCTGATTATAAACAGAGCCATTAGCTGTTAGTCTTCCATGAAAACCAGGGCCATACCAAGAGGCATTGCCTTCAGCAGAGTAATCAGCACCCAATATCACAGCCGATTGTTTATTCTTTTTTGGCTCTTCTATAACAATTTCACCCTTAGCCAAATTTTCAAGGTCTAGATCATTTTCGCCTTTGGCATCAAATGCTCTAGCACTTTTAGCTGTTCTAGATTTGTATTGCCCCTTTATCTCATTATGCTGTGTAGGCGCACAAGAAGCCATTACACACAAAGAAGAAAGCAACAATGTTATTTTTAATATTTTCAAATAAACCTCATAAATGCTGGGATGATCTAGGAATTCTCAATTTCCTTTGCGATCATCAAAACCCCCAACCCAAAGTAGAGAGAGCGGTTCCATTTCATTAATATTTCAAAGTTTTTGCCAACTTTGAATGCGCCTATTGTATCATGATCTTTCAGGAAAATCAATCTCTTATGCTCATCCACTTTGCATATCTGCTCTGAAGCCCCACAACCTGCGGGACGGGCACTAGATTTTATTTTTTCAATACCATGATTATCACCACGCCAACCATTACGGTTTAAATAATTTGCAGCTGAGGCTAAAGCATCGGGCACAGATTGCCAGATATCGCTTTTACCATCCCGGTCATAATCCACCGCATAACTCAAATAACTAGATGGCATAAACTGAACTTGCCCCATAGCACCAGCCCATGAGCCTTTAAAGTCATCGTATGTTAAATTTTCATTGCGAGCTATCTGCAATAAATTGATCAATTCTTTTTCAAAAAAGTTTTTTCTTCTGCCTTCATAAGACAAAGTAGCCAAAGCATCCACAATATTGAAATTGCCCTGTATCGTACCATAGTGACTTTCCATTCCAACTAAAGCTACTATAACAGATGCTGGCACACCATATTCAGCTGCTATGGTATCTGCAAGCTCCCTATGCTTGGCATAGAAGGCTTTTCCATCTGCAGCTTTTTGCTGAACGCCAATAATTTTCAAATACTGAGCAAAGGTAAATTTTTTCTCTGGTTGCTTTCGGTCTAACTCTATCACTCTTGGCTTAAACTGAGCGGATTGAAAAACCTCGATATCTACACTATTAGCATTTGTGGATAATTTATCTTTCACAAAACAATCTTTCCAACCTTGGAAAGAATCATATACGCAGCTGGCCTGCGCCATAAAAGAACTTAAACAAAAACTAGTTACCAGAACCAGGTTTTTCAGAGAAGAATTTAAACTTATCTTTTTCATTTTTAGCCTCTTCAGCACCTTCAAGTGGAGCTTTCTTTTTGGTTATGTTCGGCCACTTAGCCGCCATCTCACGATTGATTTCTTGCCACTTCAGATTATCCTCCTCACCAGAAGAAATAGCTTCTGCTGGGCATTCTGGCTCGCACACACCGCAATCAATGCATTCATCAGGGTTGATAACAAGCATGTTCTCGCCTTCATAGAAACAATCTACCGGACAAACTTCAACGCAATCCGTGAATTTACATTTAACACAATTTTCTGTAACAACATATGGCATTTTTTTATAACCTTTTGCTTGATTTGTAGTTTGATTGAATATATGCTCTGCAAGCCTTATACTATTAAGGCGGGATTATTGCAAGTAATTCCTTAAATTGTTGCGGATGTGGCGGAATTGGTAGACGCACTAGACTTAGGATCTAGCGCCGCGAGGCATGGGGGTTCAAGTCCCTTCATCCGCACCACTTTTTAATTTATTTTGGTCGATCATGGCTCATATTCTTATTTTAAGAACCAAACAAAATGATGAGCTAACTGCAGTTATGGCCCGTGCTATCGTAGATGTATTAAATGCAAATGGTCATACTTATGATGAAATCTTGGTTCCTAGCATCAAAGACTTGCCAATTAGCTTAAATATGTTAGCTGAATCTTTAAATTATGAGGCCAGCATCTGCGTAAGTTCTATTATTAAAAACGAACATGAAGATACTAAGCTGCATTATCAAGAAGTGATAAGATGCATTTATGATTACTCAACTTACTTCGGACATTTGGTTGGTCAATGCATTACTTACCACGAAAACTCTATGGTAGAACCTAAGGGTCTCTCTAATTATGCACGAGAAGTTGGCGCCAACGTTTGCGAACTAATTAAGACTATCCGCGATATTAACAGTATGGACAGCTCAGGGTATGGCGGAAACATCAAACATAACTAAACGTATTTTTTCTAAAACAATCTTACAAAAGCGCGCAGCTAGAATACTTGCCGTGCAATGTTTGTATTCTATTGTTTCAGATGATACCGAAAGCAAATCTATAGATGAAAAAGTAAATGACATAATCAATGTCTATAGTAATGAGTTATCGGAATCCAAGTTTTCGAAAGCAGATCAATCCGCTTTGATAAAGCTGGTACGCTTCACTTCACAAAACAAATTAGAGTTTGAAAACAAAATTTCAGAGCATTTGGCCAAGAACTGGAAGTTTAACCGCTTGCCAAAAGTTGTATCTTGCATTTTAACTTGCGCTGTTGCTGAATTATTTTTAGATAAGAATCTTGATCGCGAGATAATTATCAACGATTATCTAGAAATAGCGAAAATTTTTAATCACGAGGGCGAAGTGGGGTTTATCAATAGCATATTAGATAAAGTCTCTATAGCTAGGTAAAATGGAAATTGCAATTTACCTGATACCTGCGGGAATGATCTTTGGCCTTGTGATCCTGCGAGCTTTGATATGGTCGATAAAAAGTGGCCAATACGATGATCTAGAAGGGGCGGCAAACCGCATTTTGTATGACGATGAAAGCCACGAAGCAGAAGAGAGGAATGACAAATGAAAAGCAATAGACTTCTTCGGAAACTCGCTTCTGGTAGCAAAGTGCGAGGAGTCCACGGAGCGGAAGACCGGAGTGTATTAAATATACATGAGGATCTGAGCACCGGAACGACAACGCAATTGTCAGCAGAAGTAGAGTTTCCGGAAAGGTCTATTAGAATCCCCAAGATAGGCATTACTTTAGACTATAATACAGATGAAACTTATGCAAAAACTCCTTGGTATGCATTGCGCTCTAACTACATAGAAGCATTTGCATCTGAAGGCGCACGCATAGAGCTGCTGCATTATGAATATGCTGATATTGAGGCTCTCATATCAGAATTAGATGGCTTAGTAATTACTGGGGGCAACTTTGATGTAGACCCTAACTTATATGGCAAGACTATAGAGCATCAAAGTGTGAATCCTAATTTAAAACGCACTCGCTTTGAAATGGCAGTTTGCAAAGCTGCGATAACGGCTAAGCTTCCAATATTAGGAATTTGCGGCGGGGAGCAACTTATAAATGTTGCCATGGGCGGGTCATTAATACAGCATATTCCAAATGAAATTTCAAACTGCCTGGAGCACGAACAAAAAGCGCCAAAGCATTTACCCACCCACAATATCAAAATAATGACGGGAACTAAATTGCATGCTATAATCGGCAAAAATAATGCGGACGTTAATTCCACCCACCATCAAGCTGTAAAAGATTTAGGAAAGGGAATAATAGTAAATGCAGTAGCGCCAGATGGTGTGATTGAAGGGATAGAGTCAGATGACCCTAACTGGATGTGCATAGGGGTTCAATGGCATCCTGAATATATGTATACGGATAACGATATCGCGCTAATTAAACATTTTGTAAAAACATGTCGCAACCAGAAAAAATGTCGCAACCAGAAAAACTAACCAGAATAGCCAAATATATTTCAGAATGTGGATTTGCTTCCAGGCGCAAAGCCGAAGAGCTAGTGCTTATGGGCAAAGTGCGAGTTAATGGCACGCAGATAAGTAACGTAGCTACTAAAGTAGGAGAATCTGATAAAGTCGAGGTATTTGGCAAACCGCTCAACCGTCCAAAAGAAATAAAAGTATGGTTATTTCATAAACCAAAGGGCACGCTTACTACCAGCATGGACCCACAAGGCAGGCGCACTATCTACGATGTATTACCATCCAGATTTAAAAATATTATTACAGTTGGCAGGTTAGACTTTAATACCGAAGGCCTTTTGATACTCACTAACAATGGGGGCTTTTCCAGAAAACTTGAATTACCTTCTTCTGGAATAAATAGAGAATATCGAGTAAGATTGTTAGGAGAACTTTCCAAAGGAGACATATCAAGAATAGAAACTGGCATTACCATTGATGGAATTCGTTATCAGTCTTGTCAAATCACAGTTGAAGGTGACCACACAGATGCTCGCAAAAACTTTTGGTTACGGATACGACTAACCGAGGGCAAGAACCGAGAAATACGCAATATATTTGAGCATTTCGGCCTAAGAATAAGCCGGCTGGTTAGGATATCTTTTGGCCCATTTTACCTAGAAGGCATAAAACCAGGTGATGTAGTAGAAGTGCCAAAAGCGGTTACCGATACTTTAATTAATGAAGTTTTTAAAGTTTGAGATGAATATACTAGGTATTGAAACAAGCTGCGATGAAACTGCTATAGCAATTGTAAATGACAAGAAGCAAGTTGTGTCGCACCTATTAGCCTCACAAATAGAAGCTCACTCCAAATATGGTGGAGTTGTTCCAGAGCTAGCCTCTAGAAATCATTTAGATGCAATTATGCACCTATACCAACAAGCAACTGAAAATTTCAATCCATCAGAATTAGATGGAATTGCTGTTACTGCAGGTCCAGGGTTAATTGGCGGGCTCTTAGTGGGCGTAATGTTTGCAAAGGGACTTGCGCTTGGATTAAACAAACCCATCATTGCAGTTAACCATTTAGAAGGACATGCGCTTACAGCACGATTCACTTCCGAGGTAGAATTCCCATATCTTATGCTGCTTGTATCTGGCGGGCATTGCCAAATACTTGAGGTACTTGGGGTTGGCAATTACATAATGCTTGGTAAAACCAGGGATGATTCTGTCGGGGAAGCATTTGATAAAGTAGCTAAAATGCTGGGTCTCGGTTACCCCGGTGGGCCAATAATAGAGAAACTGGCAAAAACCGGCAATGAAAATGCTGTAGATTTCCCTGTGCCAATTTTACGTGATGCTCCATTTGAATTTTCATTCTCTGGGCTTAAGAGCGCCGTACGCAGACATATAGAGACAGCGCCAGCGCCAACCGAAGATATATGCGCCACTTTTCAAAGAGTAGTAGCAGATATATTATGCGACAGAGTACTGGGTGCAGCTAAACATTTTGCAAAGAGACATCCAAACTCACGCACAGTTGTTGTAGCAGGCGGCGTTGCTGCTAACCAATATATTTCTGCACGTTTGCAAAATACACTAGCGGAAATAGATTTTAATAAACCCCTCCAGAAACTCGCTTCTGGTAATGGGGTGCAAGGAGCATACGGAACAGAAGACCGGAGTGTATTCAATATACATGAGGATCTGAGTACCGGAGCGACGTCGCAACCCACAGCAGAAGTAGAGTTTGCGAAGGGGTTTAATGTTATAGCTCCCCCAATAAAACTCTGCACCGACAATGGAATTATGATAGCATGGGCTGGGTTAGAACGCTTTAAACTTGGGTTAGTTGATAATCTTGAATTTGAACCACGCTCACGTTGGCCACTTGAGCAATTAAAGGGATAATTACCAAAATGACTAAAGTTAACAGGTTCAAAGGATTTAGGAATCAAAAACAACAGGTGAAGACTGGTAGCGGGAGAAAAATGTCCTCAACCAAATGGCTGCATAGGCATTTAAATGACCCATACGTAGCGCTCGCAAAAGAGCAAGGTTATAGATCACGCGCGGCTTTTAAGCTTAAAGATATATTCGAAAAATATACCGACTTTAAAAAAGCAAAAGTGATTGTAGACCTTGGTTGCGCACCTGGCGGATGGTTACAAGTTTTGAAAGAAGTTTGCCCTAGGTCTGTAATCGTGGGGCTAGATCTCAAAGAGGTAGATGCAGTTGAAGGTGTAGATTTGATTGTTGGCGATTTTTTAGAAGAAGAAATTTATAAGCAGCTCGAGCAATTAATTGGCGATCAGAAAGTAGAACTACTGCTATCTGATATGGCTTCTAATGCAAGTGGGGATAAAGAGATTGACCACTTCCGAAATGTAGAATTAATAGAAATGGCGCTAGAATTTGCCAATAATCACTTAGCAATTGGTGGAAACTTTGTTGCTAAATTCTTGCGCGGAAAAGAGGAAGAACAGCTGCGCAACAAGCTCAAACAATCATTTAAAACTTTAAAGCTATTTAAGCCTAAAACAAGCTATACAGATTCATCTGAGGTGTTTCTTATAGCACTTAATTTTAAGGGGCATATGCTCCGTTAATTTATAGCTAAACCAATATAAAATGACCATGCTAATGCTGCGCCTTTTCAATAAATTTTCACCTATTTTGCCTTTGAAATATGTCTATATTCCATGCGTAAAATAGGCAAAAAATTTATGAGAAAATTCTTGATTTTCATAGCCATTTTATACCGGTTTAGCTATAAAAATTGATTCTTCCCTATCTAGCCGCACCAATCTTTTCACACTCCTCTTGCGCAGCTTCCCATGGGTTATATTGTGCTACACACCCCGAGTGGTGCATATCAATTGCAGCAAATGCAATCGCAGCAAATGCCAAGCCTGTTAATGTAGATTTAGCATTATCAGGAGCACATAGCGCAATACAAGCTATACAAGCAGACTCAAGAAGAAGAACATATTCAGCCGCGCGAATCAACGGAAAGTTAGGGTGATCAGCTGATATTACGCCAAGTAACGCTGATATTACAAATCCTGTAAAAGCATCTTTTCCTGTTACAGGAGAACAGAGCAATGGTGCGTTAAGACAATAGGTTAAGAAAAATGTGCCACCTGCTCCAACAGAATTAAGCAGATATCCAAGGTTGCGATTTTTGTCACATTTGCTGTTGAAATACTCTTGCAACTCTCGATTAAGATCTATGAAAAATTTCTTCTCTTTTTCTGATGGGCTCTCTTCCGACTCTTGGGAATTGTTTTTTTGAGGATTATCTTTAAAAAGTTTGTGAGCCATAATTATCGGCATAAGCTTACAGATCATCTGTGTAGGAGTACATTTCATACAACGACCATCAACTGTCACATCCCAGAATTTTTCAGCATTATCGCCTTTTTTTATGGCTTCAAGACATTTTTTAATACAAGTCTTGTACTTTCCTAATTCGATATCAGTTGATGCAAAATTTTCTTGATATGTTTTTAGCAGTTTTCCCGCCTGTTTTTGCGACATCTCCCGGCCTAGATCTATACCCAACATACTTTCTAGCGCTTTACTTAACATCTTAATTTACCGCATGTATTATAATTATGGGTAACATACTACAGAATTAACAATTCCTCAATTAAATTCCCAGTTCTTTAGCCAAATAAGATTAAATCTACTAACAATACCAAATCTCAAAATAAATAGAGCATTAAAGCTCATCTTTTGCCAAATTTGCTTAGTAAAATATTCAACTGCTTTTTCCCTTCTCACTTTGCCAAAATCTGGCATTACTATCTCAATTTATTTTGAGATTTAGTATAAAATATATTGCATTTATTACATTGGCTGCTGTAAGTTTTATTAAGTAGCAGATTTAACAAAAAGCGTAATGCTAAATTACATTCTGAAGCGTATTTTCTTAATCTTCCCCACCCTTTTATTCATCATAATCATTAACTTTGCCATTGTGCAATTAGCACCGGGCGGGCCTGTAGAGATGACACTTGCGAGCATCAGGGATCTCCAGCAATCAGAATCTGCAACTGGACGTGTTTCTGCAGTTAAGCAATTTAAAGCGTCTAAGGGTTTAGATGATGAACTAGTAACCTACATAAAAAAACTTTATGGATTTGACAAACCGCCCCTTGAGCGTTTGTGGATTATGATAAAAAATTATGTCTCTTTTGATTTAGGTTATAGTTACTTCCGCAATAAACAGGTGGGAGAATTAATCTTAGAAAAAATTCCCGTTTCGCTTTCACTAGGACTTTGGTCAACACTAATTATATACTTGGTTTCAATTCCACTAGGGATTAAAAAGGCAATAAAAAATAGCGAAGGCTTTGATGGCTGGACTAGCTTTATCATTGCTTTTGCCTACGCCTTACCGAGCTTTCTAGTTGCGATAATTCTGCTATTATTGTTTGCAGGAGATGGACCATTTTCCTATTTTCCAATTCGCGGTATTGTCTCGCATAATTGGGACTCTCTCACTGCTGTAGACAAAGTAAAAGACTACGCCTGGCACATGGTTCTGCCTACCCTTACACTTGCAATTTCAGGATTTGCAACAATCACTATGCTAACTAAAAATTCATTTTTAGAAGAAATTCATAAGCAATATGTAATTACAGCGCGTGCAAAAGGGCTTTCCGAAAACCAAATTTTATACGGACATGTTTTCAGGAATGCAATGCTTATAGTAATTACCAGCATTCCCGATGCTTTAATCAAAGTTTTTATCACTGGGTCTCTATTGATTGAAATCATATTCTCCCTAGATGGTATTGGGCTTTTGAGTTATGAGTCGGCCGTGGGGCGAGACTATCCAGTTGTATTTGGGACGCTCTATATCTTTATCCTAATTGGTTTAATCGCCAACTTGGCAACCGATATAATCTACATGATTGTTGATCCTAGGATCGACTTTGAACGTAGAGATTAGGAGTATGCTTCTCGTAAATTAAGAGTTGGCAAAAGGTATAGACGACAGGGAATTTGGAAAAGTGGGAGGAGCAGCAATTTGAGCACCGTAAGCCTATATTAATAGGTGCGGACGCGGAGAAATTAGCTGCGACGCTCCAATTTTTCAAATTAACGGAGTCTCTGAACCAGGATTTACCCCATATCCACCAGGTTGATATGCATTAGGATCTTTGTGCAATTCTTCTGCCTGTGGAGCAGATGGAGCTAGGACCGGAGACATCCAATCTTTACCATCCACAGGCGGCGCAGATGGGGTTGGAACTGAAGGACCACCTACAACTACATTTACATTGTCTACCGGTGGGGCAGAAGGCTCAATAACAGGGGGCTTGTATTCCATGCCTGGTATAAGAGCATTTATACATTCTTTGCTTATGGAGTTCTCATACGCAATTCTAACAGGTATCAGATCTTTATCATCTGGAATTTCTAAGCTTACTCCATAATCCTTAAGCTTTGTGATAAGATTTATGTCGCCTAACTTCGCAGCTATATGCATAAATGTTTGACCACCGGCAAAGCATTTATCGTTTATGCCTATTTTTTCTGCCTTTATAAGGGTTTCAAAAACTTCTTTAATAAACTCAGGAGGTAATTTTGAAATTGCTGTAAAGTCAGCCCTCTTAAGCTCCACATTCGGGTGCTCCAACAAAAGTTTAATTATAGGCATTTGCTTTAAATCAATTGCTAGCTGCAAAGGCGTTTTATTAGTTTTTATATCAACTATATTTAAACCCTCTTTTGAGCTCTTAGGTATTAAAAATCTAACAAAATCCATTTTATTTTTAATCGCCAAACAAAGAAGTGTTGAATTCTCCATAGGATCAACTTTGTTAAGATCTGCACCATATATCCATAATAATTTCAACGTATCAACAGTATTGTTATTTAAGGTATAATAAATTGGAATATGATTATTGTTATCTGGATTATCTACCTTTACCCCAAACTCAAGCATCTTTTTAACAACACCCGTCCATTCATTTTTAATTGCTTTACAAAACAACTCAATATTTTGTTTTGCTGCTTTCTTGAAAGGAGCACCCATATCTTTAAGTTTTTGAGCTGTGATTGGATGATTATTTGATAAGGCTATAAAAATAGCGCCCTCTAAGTTTGGCATCCCGTGATTCGAGTGCTTCTCATAGAAATATAAAATCTCCCCTAATCCCTCAGTCGCTGCTTTATTAATGATTTTGTTAGAGCTATATATACCAGAGTGTTGCATAAATTTTCTTTTACGCATATCATCCACTGATCTATATAAATCCTCTGCTATTTCTACGTGGCCATTAAAGAGTGCATCATATAATATAGAAACACTGTCATTATTTCCTCTCCATGGATCAGCCCCTTTAGCCAAAAGTGCTTTTACTTTCTCTCTATCTCCTGCTTTAGCTGCAGTATGCAATAAAGTTTCTCCTAAGTCGTTCTCCCAATTTACATTTCCACCGTGATTGCATATGTATGTAAAAAGTTCTCCATTTGCATAACAAATCGGCAAATTCCCTTTAGAGTCCATTGAATTTATATTTACAGACAATTCTTCTACTAGATATTTAAAAACATCTTTCTTATTGTTTTTGGCTGCATCTATAATAATTCTCTCGCCTTCAGCTTTGGCATCAAATTTACAGCCTTTGTTTTTTATAAATTTTGCCGATTCAACATTTCCTCGTAATAAAGCTATAACCATAGCTGATTCACCTGCTTTGTTACGAACGTCAAGGTTTACATCTTTTGTAACTGCAATTGTCTCAAAAACATCTTTTAAGCCTTTGTGTGCTGCAATATGTAAGAGCGTATCGCCAGTTTCAGGGTCAACCTTATTTAAATCAGCTTTACTTTCTACTAATAAATTAGCCAGCTTTATATATCCTTTTTCTAGAGCATAAAAAATTGGCGTCTTCCCTTTAACATCAATAACATTTAAATTAACTTTTAAAGAAATTAATTTCTCTGCAACGTCATCATATCCTTTTTGCACCGCTATGTGTAATAGCGTATTACCAGTCTCAGGATCGACCTTATTCAAATCAGCTTTACTTTCTACCAATAAATTAAACAGCTTTATATATCCTTTTTCCAAGGCATAAAAAATTGGAGTCTTTCCTTTAGCATCAATAACATTTGGATCAGCATTCAAAGATATTAATTTCTCCGCAGCTTCATAATAGCCTTTTTGCACTACCATATGTAATAGCTTTTCTGCATCCTTCATAGTTTTGAAGTCTGCAAAGTTCTCTAATAATATTTCTGCAACTGATATTTTATTGTGAGCCAAAGCATAATACAAAGGCGTGTATCCGTGTTCATCGCTTATATTTATTTGAGCATTATTTTCTATGAGTAAATTTATAATATCAAGATTCCCTTTGCTACATGCATAGTGTAAAGGTGAGCCTAAACCTGGTGCTACAATATCTATGTCAGCACCGTGATTTAAAAGATATTCTATAACATCTTTATGGTCATACCTTATCGCGCAATGTAAAGGGGCGCCATATTTTTCAATTACAGCATTTATTATATCCCATTTGCCTAAAAAATGTTCTATATCCCCAATGTGGCCATACTCTACAACTTTATGAAAATCACCATCTTTAACATCAAATCCCCAAAGAGCGTGAGAGAAAGCAACCTTCGCTGAAAATATTTCATAATTTACTTCTTTATGGTTCCAAAGGTAAGTAATCGCAAAGCCCGCTGCAAAGCCAATGTAAAAGCCATATCCGCTGATCGCAAGCAAAGGGCTAATACACGCCCCTACAACTCCGCCTAATACTCCACCAACAACAACAAGAACGCTATGCCACATAGGAACCTAAAAAAATAAATTAATTAATACCAAATCTCCAAAAATAATTTAAGTAAAGTGCATATTTGGGCACATGCAGTTGGGAAAAGAATTTAATATTGCATATAGCTAAGCCTTTATAATTTGACTACGCGTTGCTCGATCACTCATGTAGGTTTTACTACATTTCGTTCCTCGCTCCTATATTCAAATTAAAAACTCCGTTAATTTGAAAAATTGGAGCGTCGCAGCTTTCTCCGCGTCCGCAGCACCTATTAGTCCTAATTATTTCTAAGATCTGGTACAACATTGTAACACTGGAATGTTAAAATTTTATTACATGCCAAATAAAAGGTTAAATATCACCTTTACGTGCCCGCTTTTTAACAGATTTCACAGTTTCTTCAGGCTTTGCAAAAGATGATGCGCCCTCTGCAATCGGCTCTTCTACCTTACGCTCAATCTTGCCGTCTTTTAGCAAAACAACTATTTCATCACCGCTAAGAGTTTCATATTCCAATAATGTTTTCGCAAGCAGATGTAATTGGTCGATGTTAGCTTTAAGAACCTTCTTAGCTGTAGCATATGCTTCTTCTACAATGCGCTTAACCTCATCATCTATAACAGTAGTCAAGGTGTCAGACTTACGATTTTCACGCCCAATAGAATGCCCTAAGAAAACTTCTTCTTGCTCGTCTCCCACCAATACTGGACCGACTTTATCGCTCATACCCCATTGAGTAACCATCCTGCGCGCAAGCGTTGTAGCCATTTTAATATCCGAAGAAGCACCGGTTGTAATTTGGTCTTCTCCAAATATCAATTCTTCTGCCACACGTCCGCCCATTGCAATAGCTAAATCAGCTAAAAGCTTCTCTTTAGTTACAGAGAATCTATCGTCTTCAGGAAGCCTCATCACCATCCCCAAAGCTCTACCTCTTGGTATGATTGTAGCTTTATGAATAGGATCAGAAATCGGCATGTGAATAGTAACCAAAGCATGCCCACCTTCGTGATAAGCCGTAAGTTCCTTTTCACTTTCCTTCATTACCATAGAACTGCGCTTAGCGCCCATCATCACTTTATCTTTAGCTTCTTCAATATCACTCATAACAATTACATTATGATTGTTACGTGCCGCAAGCAATGCAGATTCGTTAATGATATTGGCAAGGTCAGCACCAGAAAAACCAGGAGTTCCACGTGCAACCGTTCTTAGATCAACATCTGGCCCCAAAGGAACTCTTTTTGCATGAACTCTAAGAATTTGCTCTCTCCCATTTATATCTGGGATTGGCACAACAATCTGCCTATCAAACCTACCTGGACGTAGTAGAGCTGGGTCCAGAACATCCGGCCTATTAGTTGCGGCAATTACTATGACACCTAAATTTGTGGTAAATCCATCTAGCTCAACCAGTAATTGGTTAAGTGTTTGTTCACGCTCGTCATTTCCACCGCCCAAGCCTGCCCCACGATGGCGACCAACTGCATCAATCTCATCAATAAAAATTATGCATGGAGAATGCTTCTTGGCCTGTTCAAACATGTCACGAACGCGACTAGCTCCGACACCCACAAACATTTCTACAAAATCTGAGCCAGAAATACTGAAAAATGGAACCTTAGCTTCCCCTGCTATTGCACGCGCAAGCAATGTTTTACCCGTACCAGGTGACCCAACAAGCAAACAGCCTTTTGGAATTTTACCACCTAGTTTTTGATATTTATTAGGATCTCTTAAGAAATCCACTAATTCCATAAGGTCCGCTTTTGCCTCTTCTATTCCAGCTACATCAGCAAAAGTCACCGTATTGTTTTTATCAGAAAGCATACGTGCACGAGACTTTCCAAAACCCATAGCTTTGCCTGCTCCACCTTGCATTTGGCGCATAAAAAATATCCATACACCAAGTAATAAAAGAAGAGGGAACCAAGAGAGGATGATGCCAAAAAATGTGCCTAGGGTAGATTCTGTAGAAGAAACTTCAAACTTCACACCATGAGCTGAAAGTCTATCTACTAACCCAGGGTAATTTGCAACCATGGTAGTAAATCTTTTTCCATCAGAATATTTACCTTCAACGTTATCTCCTCTAATCACTACTTCGGAAATTTGCCCAGCGTCTACTTGCTGCAGGAATTCGGAGAATGCTATTCTCCCAGAAGATGCCTGGATGTTACCAAAATAATCAAAAACAAATAATGCAAAAGTAAATATAAGCATCCAAATAAAAAAGTTTCTGAGCATGTCGTTATTCTTGTTCATACTAATCGTAATCTAAATTAATAATCTGATAGAATATGCTATTTCTGAGGAAAATAAAGGGAAATTTGCAATCATATATACCATGGGCAAAGGTAGCTCCATTCAAAAACAAATTTTGAAAAACACCATTCTTAGGGGATATGCCGTCAACTCCACCAGCCACAGGAACAGCCTCTTTAAAAATGTCTAACCAAATCTTAGCACAAACTCTGTTCCTTTACCTAGTTCGGATGCGCACTCAATGCTTCCACCCATGCTTTCCATTACTCTTTTACAGAATGGCAAGCCTACACCTGTGCCTATTGTGCCGCCCTTCTTATCGAAAGGTTCAAAGATATATGGCAATTTTTCAGGAGCTATACCATAGCCGTTATCTTTGAAATGCAGCTCGTTATTCTCATACCAAATTTCTATTGAGCTTTCGGAGCCCGCATATTTTAAAGCATTGCTAATTAAATTGGCAATAACATGCCCAACAAAATGTTTGCTACCTTTAAATTTAAAGCTATTTTCTTTATTAACCCTGATGCGAGCTAATCTTTTCTCAGTAAGACTGTATGACCTTAAAGTATCCATAACACAGTCATTAATATTATAGATGCCAATATCATCAGCATCTGAAATATCAGTGCGCACCAAAGTTAACATCCTATCAACCATTTTCAGAACCGCTCGGGTATTTTGTTTGAATGGCTCGAGTAACTCTTTAATATCTTCAAAATCCTCTTTATTAACCTCTTCAAATGTTTTATTTTTAAAAGCTTTCAAGAGAGTATCAGCCATCATATCTGAGCCTTGCAAAGGGTTCACAACCTCATGAGCAATCGCTGCTCCATATAGCATCCTAGACTGCAAATCACGTTCTTGTAATAAATCCTTCCGCTTAAGGATTAATATAATAACGTCAGTTATGGATAAGGGAAGAAGGGAATTTAAATGCGGGCTTATTTTTTCTGAAAGAATATGCAATTAAACAAGCAATGGCATTAACAA
>JAQSWL010000046.1 GCA_029266655.1 Candidatus Midichloriaceae bacterium
TTGATAATAAAGGATTTTCTTAATATTCGATCTTCAAATAAATTGCCATTTAAATAAAATTTCAATAATTCTCTTTCCGCTGACGGAGTCAGCAAAAGCGCTGGCTCAAAAAATTTGTGTATAGTAGGCGCTATGCGCCTACATATACAAATTTTTTGCCCCCACGGCCAGAGCTTTTTTGCCTAAGTATTATTGAAACAGCTACAATAATAACACTATGGGGAGGCAATTTATTTTATAACAAAGGCAACAGGTTCATGTCTTCTTTTTTAATTCCTTATGTCGAGCGGAGGTTAAAATAATTAGCGTCATTGTGAAGAGCCCACTTAGCGACGCGGCAATTTAAAAATAACAAAGAGGAACGGGACTGCCGCATGCGGCATGCCGCATTCGCACTAACGACTTCAGAGCTTTTGCTTTAAATTATAAAATATTAATGGGGCGCCATATCTATTATTTTTGGGACTTGATATAACCCTTTATCGTTCAATATTTTTGATAAACGCTTTTCCAACTAAAAGTAATGAAGGCAAAGATGCGAGTGCAGTTGCAATAAAGAATGCAGACCAACCTATGCTTTCCACCATAAATCCTGCGGAGCCTGCAACGGTAGTTCTTGCAAAACTTGCGATAGCAGAAAGAAGGGAGTATTGGCTCGCCGTAAATTGCTTGTTACAAAGTGTTGAAATATAAGCAACTAAAGCCGCGGTACTAATTCCGCTGCAGCTATATTCTATGGTTGTGACTAAGAGCAATTTAGATATATTGCCATCTGTATCCACAAGCAATAAATAAGACAAATTAGAAACCATTTGTAAGATAATGCCCAGAACAACAAATGTTTTTAAATTGATTTTAGTTGCTACATATCCACCAACTAGTGCACCGATTATGGTAGCAGCCATACCAAAGCTTTTAACTGCCCAAGCTATATCTAGCTTTGAAAATCCAACATCAAGCAAAAAAGCTGAATTTAATGATAATATCAACGCATCACTCATTTTGAAAAAAACCACAAACATAATCACGTGGAAGAAATTGGTGCGGTTATAAATTTCTATAAATGGTTTAGAAAAGGTATTAATGAAATGCTCTATAAAAGTAAGCTTAGTATCATATGCAATAGGTGCAACAATATCTTGGTAAAATACAACGCATATGGCCAACAACATAAAACCAATTGCCGCCATGCTTAAGTAAGATAATTCCCAACCCAAAAAGTGGGCGATACTTAAAGCTCCAGCAGATGATATTATCATCGCCATTCTATACCCGGTAGTTGCACTTGAAGAACCTGCTGCTTGCTCAGAATCATCCAACATTTCAATACGCATTGCATCTATTATGGTATCTTGTGAAGCAGAGAGAAAGGCTATAATGATGGAAGCTACTGCGATGTACTGCACTTCCGCATTTACTGATAACCCTAAAATAGCCAAAGAAAGATAAAGTAGTGTGCTTATTAACAGTAGCTGCGCCCTTCTGCGGCCAAGTTTTTCTGAAAGGAAATATATTTTCAAATTATCAAGAATAGGAGCCCAGAGGAATTTAAGCGTATGCGGTAATCCAACCATAGCAAAAACACCAATGGTTGCTAAATCCACGCCCCTTTCTCTAAGCAGAACAGAAAGAGTAGAAGCCGTAAGCGCTAAGGGCAAGCCACTTAGCATACCAAGGCAGAAAGCTAAAACAATATTTTTACGAAAATAAACAAACATTAATAGCATCCTGATTTCTTTCTCGCATTCTATACCGCCTTAACTAATTTTCAAAACAATATTTATATACTCCGTTAATTTGAAAAATTGGAGCGTCGCAGCTAATTTCTCCGCATCCGCACCTATTAAGTATAGGCTTACGGTGCTCAAATTGCTGCTCCTACCACTTTTTCAAATTTCCTGTCGTCTATACCTTTTGCAACTTTTAATTTACGAGAGGTATATAAGATGAAGAATGCAGCCACTTTATTAGCAGCATCTAATACCAAAACCCATATTTAATAGGTCATCTGTGTCTTGCCTTTCCAAATATTTGGACTGATAAAAAAGATAGCAATATGTTCATAGTACTGACTTTTTTATCTTCCCACCTTTTTGAAAATTCAAGCACATATGGCCTATTAAATATGGGTTTTGGTATAATTTTTTGTTGTAATTTGCAGGGGGTAATCTAATCTTGCGATAGGTGTATTAATATTAGCTAATATCTTTTTTGATGCGGTTTGCTCTTCTCTTAATATTTGTTTTCTTATCTACAAAGGTATTTGCTGCCACTGATCCATATGCAAATTGCATTAAAAGCTATGATTTTCAAGGTGATACAGCGGAAGCTATTGTAATGGCACCCATTACGCCTAAGTGCCAAAATCTTTGCAAAAATGAATGCGGAAGCTTTTCTAGAAAAACTCGTGCAGGCCTTGAGTTAAATAGTGATGTCATAGTTAATTGTCTGTCTGCATGCCAAGGTGCTTCTAAATCTCTTTTCAGTAGCTATATTCATGAAGAGGTAAGTACGGGAGACCCAAATAACCCTAGAAGAGTTGTAGTGAGAGGCCCATTTGCAATAAATGTTAGTTGTTCTGGCGCGCTTGAAGCTAAAGCCAATATATACAAATCTAGAATGCAGGTAGTGCCTGGTGATGAAATTAGAGTGCAACTCGTTGATTCAGATAATGCAAATTCTATATATTTATGTGGCAAAAAGGCTGTGATCTTAGACCCTTTAGTAAAGAGTTTAGATCCCGAAATGTGGAACCGCTCTGAACTCCCGCAAAATTTATTAGATTCAAAATTAAACCATGTTTGTTCTTCCGAGATAAGGGATGTGCTTTGGAAGGTAGCTAGCAACAAGGATTTATGGAAGGAAGACCTTTGGGATCATAAGGGGGATAACTATAAATGTTTGTGGAGCGCAAAGCATCAACATTACACTGACACCGGTATTTGGGTAAAGGATGGTGATGAACTAAGTATATCTTGGCAAAGCACTTATATTTATGATTACACTGGCCTTGATTCAGATAATAAGTTTAGCAGATCAGATTTAGACAGGTTACTGAAAGGAGCAAAAGGAGGGCAAAAAAGAAAAATTCAAGCTGTATTGGAAGCGCAAGGTTCATTGCAGTTTCTTGAGCCAGGTGCTGATATTAGAAACGCAAAATCCCCATTTATAGAATTGCACGGGGAGGGGGCAAGAATTGCAAAGCCAGGAGAGCGGGTTTCCCCTGAAAAATTAAAGGATAAACCAGCGGGCGCTAAGTGGCGCGGTTTAGAAGGTAGTGTTATAGATCTTGGTGTAAAAGTCATTCAATCTACTGCAGCACCTACTTGTGATACAGAGGAAAAGCGCATAGAAAATTATGATAAGTGTGGAACAATTCAGGGTGTTGGAGTTCCGCTCTATATTTTTCAAGGGGTTTTAGGTTCAGATGATGCTAGTTTTTCTAAAACACCGGCGCCAATCGCCATAAGGCATTGGTGGGCTAATTACAAAGCAATTGGCGGAAGCAAAGTAAGTATAGAGTGGAATGGATGCCCATTTTATAATGGCCAGATGCTGCAATATGCTATTTCAGATTTAGACTTAATAGCTAATCCAAATGATGGCGCGTGGGAAGATATTCCAGATGAGGTCTTTGGAGCAGGTAATTCTCTAATAAGTAACGCTAGTGGAAATGTATATTTAAGGATCAAAGAATTAGAGGTGCCAGCAGATCTTCCAGAGCATTTGAAAGAGCTGTATACCAACCCTGCTAATAGATTCGGCCAGTATTACGTGAGTATAGCTAAGTTGAACCAAGCTTCATTTGTGGATGATGATGGCATTATAAAAAGCTTAATTCAGATGATTAGGAAAACTTTATATGGAGACGAGCATACTAAAGGCGCAACAGCTAAGCTTTTTGAGTCTTTAGTTAAGGAAAATGTTGTGATTGCTGCCATTAGGAATTTATTAGTGCTTTTTGTTGTGCTAACTGGCTTTGGATATTTGGCAGGCGTTTTACAGATTAACCAAAAGGATCTAGTAACAAGGCTTATTAAAATATCGATTATTGCCACTTTAATTTCGCCTGGAAGTTGGGAATTCTTCTCTCAAAATTTTTTCAAATTATTTATGGAGGGTGGATTAGAGTTAATAGCAAAAGTTATTAGCGGCTCTGTAGGCCCTACCGCTTCTCAGATTAATATTGACCCCGCGGAACCAATAACAGTATTTTCTATTTTTGACGGACCATTTAAAATGCTCACTAGCAGTCAAACTTTCTGGAAAGTTGTAGCTCTTATCATGAGTGGTTTTTTAGGCGTTGCAGTAGCAATAATGATAGTGATTGCGATATATTACTATTTGCTTTCTATGGCTAAGGTTATTTTGATGTACCTAATGTCTGTAGTTATTATATCTTTACTCATTTTTACAACTCCTCTTTTTTTATGTTTTATGCTCTTTCAGCAGACGCAAAGTTTCTTCAGTAATTGGTGGAAGTATTTAATATCATTTACCTTGCAGCCAATGGCTTTATTTGCCTCAATTGCGATTTTCAACATACTGATTATAACTGTGTTGTTTACTGCACTTGGATTCACAGCTTGCAAAACATGCTGGTTACCTCTTTACATTCCAGGAGTTATAGATACGTGTTTAATACCAGTGTATAGAATTTTAGCATACTCGCATTTTCCAGATCAAACTCCAGGATTATTTATGCCTATTGGAGTGCTTCAAGCTTCTATACTTATGTTGATACTGACTCAGGGCATGTATGCGTTTTGCAATTTTATTTCTAAGGTGACCCATACAATTGTAATAGGTGGTATGGTAAATATAACTACACTTGCTGAGCAGGTTGGTGGCATAGGGGGCTCCTTGAGTTCTATTTATGGAAGAGATCAAGAATCAATTAGGCGAAGGATAGATGCTCGTAATAAGGAAGAGGAAAAGAAACGAAGGGAGGAAGAGGCGAAAAAAGGTAGTGCGCCACCAAGACCGAACCCTGGTGGGTAAATGGGTACTACCTCAACAATGCAACCCATGGCACACTGCGACAGCTAGTGCATCAGATTCATCTTCGCTTTTAATTTCTATCTCAGGTATCAACATACTGAGCATTCTACTTACCTGATCTTTTGGTGCGCTGCCATTGCCAACTACAGTTTTTTTCACGGTTTTAGCAGGATACTCTATCAATTCAATACCCAAAATGCTGACAGTTAACATAGATGCACCACGAGCATGAGCCAACTTTAAAGAAGAGGAATAATTTTTGTTTACATAAGTTTCTTCAAGCCCAGCGCTACCAGGATTATAATTTAAAATTATTTCATTTAAATTTGCATGTATTTGCGCGAGCCTTGCAGCAATAGGCAGGGCACTATCGGTGTTAATCACTCCAGATGCAACATATTGAATAGAGCCTGAATCTATTTCTATAACCGCCCAACCAGTATGACGTAGGCCAGGGTCAATACCTAAGACCCTTTTATTAGACCTCTTCGGAAACTCTACTTCTGCTGCCAATTGCATCGTCGCTCCGATACTCAGATCCTCATGTATATTTAATACACTCCGGTCTTCCGTTCCGTGGACTCCTTGCACTTCGCTACCAGAAGCGAGTTTCCGGAGAGATCTATTCTTTGGAGATTTTTTGAAGTAGCTCATCTGGCAATTGGAAGTTTCCTATAACATTTTGAACATCGTCGCAATCTTCCAATGCGTCAAGCATTTTAAGTAATTTTTCACCTTCTTCAACGCTGAGCATTTGTAAGGTGTTTGGTTTCCAGGTTAAATTAGCAGACTCTGGCATGCCGAATTTACTTTCTAAAAATTCTCTAACGTTATTTAGTTGATCAGGTTCACAGTATATTTGGTGTTGATATTCATCAGATTGGCAATCATCAGCTCCGGCCTCAATGGCGGCTTCGAATATTGCATCAGCTGAGCCAGCAGATGCGGGGTAGGCGATTGCTCCAACTCGTGCAAACATAAAGCTTACGCTGCCCGATTCACCAAGGTTGCCACCATATTTTGTGAATGATGATCTAACCTCTGAAGCGGTGCGATTGCGATTGTCGGTGAGAGCTTCAACTATAATTGCAACTCCTCCAGTGCCATAACCTTCATAGCGGATTTCCTCGAAGTTATCGCCTTCAGCTGGATTGCTGGCTTTGTTTACAGCTGCGGTTATTCTGTCTTTTGGTACGTTTGCGGCACGTGCAGCATATATAGCTGTTCTTAAGCGTGAATTACTGTCTGGATCTGGGCCTAATTTAGCTGCTACCATAACTTCACGTAAGAGCTTGGTGAACATTTTTGCTCTTTTTGCATCCTGCGCACCTTTGCGATGCATAATATTTTTAAACTGTGAATGCCCTGCCATTTTATAAACTTATAAATTTTTTACCCATATTAATCACAACTCAGACAGTTATCAAACAAAAAAATCGTTGCTATAAAGACAAGGTTGGGGCAAAATTCGGACCGTTAATTAATTGAAACAGGTATGTTCGATGATAAAGGCTTTTGTAACTGGACTCGCGTTATTTATAACAACTACATTCTCGGCAGTAGCATCGGTGCCTATAGATCATACGGCGCAACCTAATAAAGGAGAAAATATGTACGTAATAGAATTAAAAGATGGAAATGTTGTGGTTGAGCTATATCCAGAAAAAGCTCCAGAACATGTTAAAAGATTTAAACAGTTAGCTGATGAAGGCTTTTATAATGGAATTGTTTTCCATAGAGTTATCGATGGATTTATGGCGCAAACTGGTGATCCTACTGGTACCGGTATGGGGGGGAGTCAACTTACAGATCTAAAAGCTGAATTCAACGATATTAAGCATGTAAGAGGCGTACTTTCCATGGCTAG
Source organism: Candidatus Midichloriaceae bacterium (assembly GCA_029266655.1). Lineage (GTDB taxonomy): Bacteria > Pseudomonadota > Alphaproteobacteria > Rickettsiales > Midichloriaceae > JAJTHY01. Next base: position 6,869 of record JAQSWL010000046.1, read on the forward strand.
AAGCGCAAACCCTAATAGCGCAAACAGCCAGTTCTTTATTATGCTTGCTGATTCTCCACATTTAGATGGGCAATATACGGCTTTTGGCAAGGTAGTCTCTGGTATGGAATTTGTCGATAAGATTAAAAAGGGCGATAAATACCAAAATGGCTCAGTTGAAAACCCAGATAAGATGGTAAAAGTTCATGCTTATGATGTAAAAGACATTCATTAATGATGGTATAAAATGTTTGATTCTAAATATGATCACCTGAAAACAGAGCTTAAGTGGCAAGCTCATTGGTTAAGCTCTGATATTTACAATTGGGATGTGGAAGAGGCGAGGGAGAAATCTTTTGTTATAGATACGCCACCACCGACGGTATCAGGCCTATTGCATATGGGGCACGTATTTAGCTATACACAAACAGACTTTGTTGCTCGCTTTAAAAGAATGAGGGGCTTTAATGTATTTTACCCCATTGGTTTTGATGATAACGGCCTTGCCACTGAGCGCTTAGTTGAAAAGATTAAGGATATCAAAGCTGGGCAAATGCACCGGGAAGATTTCCGAAAAATTTGCGAAGAGGTTGTGGAAGAAGCTGAAGAGGAGTTCCGCGGCCTTTTCCGTGAGATTGCACTTAGCGTAGATTGGCGCCAGGAATATCGAACCGTTAGTGGTAAGGTGTCAAAGATTTCACAAATGTCTTTTATAGACTTAGCCAGACGCGGACTTGCAGAACGCAGGTTAGCTCCGACTTTTTTTGATATTGTAGACCGCACAGCGATAGCACAAGCAGAAATAGAAGATAAGGAAAAGCAAGGCGTGATGAACGATATAATCTTCAAAACAGAAGATGGGGAAGATATCGTAATTGCGACCACTAGACCAGAACTTATATGTGCTTGTGTTGCTGTATTTTACCACCCTGAAGACGAAAGGTATCAACATTTAGCTGGTAAAAATGCTATTGCTCCAATATTTGGAATTAAAGTGCCAATTATTGCTGACCATGAAGTAGCAATTGAAAAGGGTACTGGCCTTGTTATGTGTTGCACCTTTGGTGATATTCAAGATATCACTTGGTGGCGTAGGCATAATCTTCTGATCAAGCAAGTTATCAATACAAATGGCAGAATGGTTGATGCTGGTGCTTACACTGATATGTCTATTAAGGAAGCCAGAAGCAAAATTATAGAAGACCTGAAAGCAGCCAAATTGCTAATTAAAGAAACGCAAATAACTCAATTTGTTAAGTGCGCTGAGCGCTCTGGCGCGCCACTTGAGATAATACCAACCCAGCAATGGTACATAAAAATTATTGACCAAAAAGACGCGTTACTGGAAAAAGGGCGTGCATGCCAATGGAATCCTGATTATATGAGGGTTAGGTATGAAAATTGGGTTAATGGTCTTAACCAGGATTGGTGCATATCTCGTCAGCGATATTTTGGAGTGCCTTTTCCAGTTTGGTATTCTAAGCGGGCAGGAGAAGAAGGTAAGATTTTGCTTGCAGAGTTAGACCAGTTGCCTTGTGATCCTACTATTTCCCTCCCTCGAGGATACACTGCAGAAGAAGTAGTTGCGGAAACAGATGTAATGGATACTTGGGCTACCAGTAGCTTAACTCCACAGATAAACGCGAGCGGGATAAATGGTGAGTTTTTAGTTGATGGTGAAAGGTTTAATAAGTTATATCCAGCAGATTTAAGGCCACAAGCGCATGAGATCATTCGCACTTGGTCCTTCTATACAATTGCTAAATCACTCTTACATGCAAACTCCATTCCGTGGAAAAGCCTAATGATTAGTGGCTGGTGCTTGGCTTCTGACAAAACTAAAATGAGTAAATCCAAAGGCAATGTAGTAACGCCGAAAGCTTTAATAGTGGAAAAAGGAGCAGATGCTGTGCGCTATTGGGCTTCCAATTCTAAGCTTGGTGTTGATATAGCGTATTCTGATGATGTTTTTAAAAGCGGTAACCGTCTTATAACTAAGCTTTGGAATGCATCAAAATTTGTTAGCATCCACTTGAAAAACATTAGTGGAGTGGTTAGTACGCCAAAGCAGGATGTGGGATCTGGCATTATATTTGAAGATGTAGATTTATGGGTGTTGTCTCGTTTGCATCAGGTTATTGAGCAAGCTACAGAACTTTTTGAGAAGTTTGATTATGCAGATGCACGCGGAGTTATCGAAGAGTTTTTCTGGAAAGATTTATGCGATAACTATTTGGAGCTGATAAAAGTTCGTATTTATGACGAAGCTCAAGAAAATCATAAATCCAGACAAAGTGCCATCTATTGTTTGCACCATGTACTTAAAACTATTTATCATCTATTCGCTCCATTTATGCCGTATGTGACAGAAGAGTTAAATGAAGTGATGTTTGGTGGACCTTCTGTGCACATGCGTGGCTCTTGGCCTAAATTAGAATCTTACTTGCTTGATGTAGATAAACTAAAAATGGGCGAAGATGTTGCAGCGATTTTAGAATTAGTGCGTAAGTATAAGTCTATCAATAACCTATCGCTTAAAACTACTCTTGCTCAAGTTATTTATGAGGGCTGTAATTTATCTGATTCGATAGCAAATGATCTGAAGAATGCTGCCAATGCAAATGCCTTGATAAAAGCAGCTGTTGGTGAAGCAACTTTAGCATCTGAAGACGGCAAATATAAGGTGAAGATAGGGGAGTAACAGCAATGGCATTGCTTACTGTATTGAAGGATCCAGATCATAGACTTAGAGAGATCTCAGCCCCTGTTGAAAAGTTCGATGACGAATTGAGAGAGTTTATGGCTTCACTGCTTGAGACCATGTATCATGAACAAGGGATGGGAATAGCAGCAGTACAAGTTGGTAAACTGATTCGTGCTTTGATCGTTGATGTGCCAGTTGAAGAGAATGGGATTAAGAAGCAAGGTGCGCCAATTTTTTTGGTAAATCCGGTTATTACATATCGCTCGAAAGAAGTTGTCACCCTTGATGAGGGTTGCCTCTCAGTTAGAGAAGCGGATGATTCTTTTACCGAGGCTTCGGTAGAGAGGCCTAAAAGCGTTACCATAAAGTATTATGATTTAAATGAGAAAAAGCACATACTTGTGGTTGATGGTGATAATTCTAATTATGATCTCTGGCTAGCAAGATGTTTGCAGCACGAGTTAGACCATTTGAATGGAAAGCTTTTTATCGATCTTCTTTAAGCTATAGTAAATTATAATAATTTAACTTGAATATTAAACTAAAAAGCAATAATGCAAATAGTGGGTTGCCACTATTTGTTTTATGTTAGCAGAAACTTTAAAGGAGATTCTGCAGGCCTGGCACAGCGCTTCGCGCTTGCCCCGCATAACTGTTGAAAGTGCTGTAAGCATAACAACCGATAGTCCATCCATATCTAGTAAACTAATAAATTTAACTAATAAAAAGCAAAGCACAAAGAAAGGACTGGCGCTACCGGGGCAAGCGCGAAGCGCTGCGCCAGGCCTGCAAGATCTTCTATAAAGATCTTGCAAAAAATGAACAAACAACGGCAACCCGTTGTTTGCATTATTGCTTTTTATTAAATTAAAATACACTCTCTT
>JAQSWL010000047.1 GCA_029266655.1 Candidatus Midichloriaceae bacterium
CGCCGCCTATCAATGCGCTTCGAAAAGCTAGACTGTACTTTTATGGGTTTTATAGCAATGGCTTTGATAAAACTCGAGGTTTGTTAACAGTGCCTAGTATAATGCCATTGGTTGCGGCCAGAGCTTAACTGACTTCGTCAGTGGAAACGAGGATGAGTTTAATATTTAACCCGAGTTATGGATAAGGTACTGTCGAAAAATGTCTAAGTAGCTGAAATATATGACGATAGAGCTCTTATCCATTATTCGCGTTATTTAAGTTAATTTAACTTATGCCTAAACTATCTTTGAGACTTGATAGCGGTATTAGCCTTCTTACGCTTAGATACGTTAACCAAAGTCTTTGGATTCTTTTTTTGAGATGCTTGAACAGCATGCTTGGCTGTAGCAACTGGCTGAACTTTTTTAACATTCTTAGGCTTAGCTGCAGCAATATTTAGCTTCTTTTTAACTATTTGTGTTTTTCCTTCTTGAGGGCCTAATAATGCGCTTGCATCCGCAACATCAAAGGCACTATTTTTAATTTTTATGATATCTGTATTTAACTCAGCCTCTGCAACTTCAAAAGCACCGCGTTTGTTGTTTGAAGCTACCTTATTAGATTGAGAAAAGCTTTTAGACGCAGCTAACTTTGCAAATCCTTTGTCCAACAAGCTTATCATGTGAGTATCTCTAGTGGCTGCAGTAGGGCCTCCTAAGACTACGGCAACAATCCTGCCTTCTGGTCTGCTAGCTGATGTTACTAAATTAAATCCAGAAGCGGCTACATATCCAGTTTTAAGCCCATCTGCCCATCTGTATTTGGAAAGTACTCTATTATGCCCATTAATTACCACCCCTTTATAGACAAAAGATTTTTTTGAAAACATATGATAGTATTGCGGGAAGTCTCTTCTCAAGGCAATTCCTAGTTTTGCCATATCAGCGGCAGTGGTTACTTGGTCTGAGTCGTGTAATCCATGAGAGTTTCTAAACACGGTGTCAGTCATGCCAAGCTGGTAAGCTGTTTGGGTCATTTTATCTGCAAATGCTTCCTCACTTCCGCTTATAGCTTCTGCTATTACCACAGATGCATCATTTGCAGACTGTACAATTATAGCATCCAATGCATCCCGAACACTTATCTTTTGGCCAGCTTTAAGCCATAGTTTTGTTGGGGAGCGCGAAGGTACAGCAGCCCAGCTACTTACCGGAAGCATGGTATTGAAGGAAAGTTGCTTATTTTTGATCGCCTGTAATGTTAAGTATGTGGTCATAAGTTTGGTCAAAGACGCCGGATGGCGTAACTCATGCGCATTGTGTTTGTGCAATACTTCACCAGTTGAAGAATTAACTATCAGCGATGCGTATTTTTCACTGCGCGTTATATCTATGTTATTTACAGGCTGATGCTTTTTTCTAGCTTCAGCAGGAGAAGAACTTAACATTAAGGTGCTAAGTGCTATACAGCCAAAAATTTTCCACAAACTACGCAACTAATAACCCACCAACTTTTAATATACTCCGTTAATTTGAAAACTTGGAGCGTCGCAGCTAATTTCTCCGCATCCGCACCTATTAATATAGGCTTACGGTGCTCTCCATTGCTGCTCCTCCCACTTTTTCAAATTTCCTGTCGTCTATGCCTTTTTCCAACTCTTCATTTACAAGAGGTATACATCAACTATATATAAGAAAATATTGTTTAAATACCCTTATGTAAAGTTAAAATGACTCTCATTATCATAAAATAATAATCCTAACCTACAGCCAGCCTTTACGCTTAAAGTAATAGTATGGCAGTATTGCAGATAGAACAATTAAAAGTAATGTAAATGGGTATCCATAATCCCAACCAAGCTCTGGCATAGATTTGAAGTTCATTCCATAAATGCTTGCTATAAGAGTTGGCGGTAAAAAAACGGCAGCAGCAACCGTAAAGACTTTAATGATCATGTTTTGCTCAACATTTATCATGCCTAGGGTAGCATCTAATAAAAAGCTATTTCTTTGTGCCAAGAAGTTAGCATACTCTGTTAACGAGTGTAATTCCCTAGTTAGATTGCGAAAGCGGGCTCTCTGCTCTTTCTTGGATAAAAACCTGCTGTCATCTATCTGGCCAAAAAATATTAGCATACGGTGAATGCTCACCAAGCTCTCTCTAATTTTAGAGATCAGGTTTCCGGTTCTACCGACGCGCTTAATCACGTTGGTGTAATAAAGGCCAGGCTTCTCCTCAATTTCGTTGCTCTCAACTTTGCTTTTAAGCCCTTTGCGGATTTTTTTACGAGCTTTTATATCAGATGGTTTTTCAAAAACATCAATAAGAAGTTGGTCAATCTCGTTTCCTGTTTTCTCTAAAACGTCTGCTATGCTATTCACTATAGATTCTACAAGGCCTTCAAGCACTACATCTGGATTTGTGCACATATTTGGATAGCGCATAGCTCTATTAGCGAAGTAGCTAAAAGATTTGAGTTTAGAGTGACGCAAGGTAATAAGGCACTTGGAATGCAAAATAAATATTATTGCGGTAGCGTCGATATGATCTTTATCCGGCTTGTTTAAAGCTGTCACCGTCATGTAATAAGAGTTGTCCTCTTTATAAAATGGGCTCATCACCTCTATTTTATCAATCTCTTCACGAGTTGGGGCATCGATCTTAAATGCTTTCTCTATTAGTTTTTCTTCTTCTATGGTGGGTTCTAATAGGTCAACCCAAACAGTATTTTTGGGTATAGCATCTCCAGCTTCTACCTCTACTTTTTTAACTCCAGTTTTTGGAGAGAATACATAAGCAACTATCATATGTCTCGAAGAATAAAATTATCACCTTAGAAGATATATACTATTATTTAAACATTTTGGGTAGTCGCAATTACAAACAATTGTATTTTAAATTATGGCGCGCTACTATAATTGAAATATAAAGTTTTTAGGTGAAAAATGTTACCGATTATTGGCATAGTAATTACCTTGATTACTGTTTTTGGGGGATATATTGGTGGTGGAGGCAAGATACAAGTTATCCTTCATGCTCTTCCAATAGAGTTAACAATGATTTTTGGAGCCTCTTTAGGTGCATATATTGTCGGCAATAAAACTGAACATGTTAAAGGAGGTCTTGGCGATATTGGTATGTGCTTTAAAGGTACGAAATGGGATAAACAAGATTACTCAGATCTTTTATGTTTAATGTTCGCTATCACAAAAACTATGAAGACTAAAGGCTTGCTTGCTATTGAGGAGCATATAGAGAACCCAGTTGCTAGCTCAATTTTTAGCCAATATCCAAAAATTGCTCATGATCATTTTGCTTGTGATTTTATTTGTGACACATTAAGGCTGGTTACGATGAGTTTAGAAGATCCAATTCAAATTGAAGATGCTATGAAGCAGCAATTAGATAAGCATCATCATGAAATACTGGGTCCATCTTCTGCGCTTCAAGGTATGGCTGATGGTCTGCCTGCGATTGGTATTGTCGTTGCGGTGCTTGGGGTTATTAAGACTATGGCTAGTATTGATAAACCTCCTACAATCTTAGGTGAAATGATAGGCGGTGCACTTGTAGGTACTTTTTTAGGGGTGTTTTTAGCATACTGCTTCATTGGGCCTTTTGCTAACAAAGCTAAAGTACTTAGAGAGCAAGATGGACAATTTTATATGATTATTCGGGATATCATTATTGCGCACTTAAAAGGCAACCCTGCTCAGGTTTCTGTAGAGATAGGTAGAGGAAATGTGCCTAGTAAGTATCAGCCATCTTTTTCTGAGCTTGAACAAAGGCTAAGTGAAGTAAAAACTTAAAACTTATATACTCCGTTAATTTGAAAAATTGGAGCGTCGCAGTTAATTACCAAAGCTCTTGGTTAATAATCTTGGCGCATTTTAAGCGCATGGGACAAAGTGCCTTCATCCAAATAATCGAGCTCTGCCCCTATCGGGATTCCATGAGCCAGCCTACTGGTCTTTACATTAAACGGCTGCAATATATCCGCGACATAAAAACCGGTGGTTTGGCCTTCTAAGTTAGAGTTGGTGGCTATTATCACTTCTTTCGCCCCATTTGCATCTACTCGGTTTAACAAATTGGGTAGGTTGAGTTTATCCGGGGTGCGGCCTTCAATAGCAGAAAGAGTGCCGCCAAGCACATGGTATACGCCTTTAAATATATCGCCTCTTTCAATTGCCCATAAGTCGGAAACATCTTCGACTACGCATATAATCTGTTTATCTCTAAGTTGGCTTGAGCAGATTCCACAAGGTGATTTCACATCTAAATTGCCACATTCTGAGCAAGTTTTAATTTCTTCTGCCACCAATTTTATTAAGTCTGAAAGATCCAGCATAGATTGGCGCTTATTTTTAAGTAGGTGTAAGGCTATCCTCCTACCTGAGCGTGGGCCTAAGCCAGGTAGTTTGGCAAATGATTTGATTAACTGATCGAGTAATCCAATTTCCATAGAAAAATTATAAGTCGATAACACCTGGTGATATTTTATCACTAGAAATTATAATGTCTATCAGTCCTATTAATTGCTCTACAGAAGATGGATACAAAGATTTTTTATCGTTAAAAAATTTTAGAGGAAATTTTTCGTTGTATAATGTAAAGCCAAGTTTAATCCCAAACGCTTTAATTTGTGTTGTATAATTTTGGTTAAGGTAGCAAGTAAAAGCTTCAAGCCCATTCTTGCTTAAAGTATAGGATAAAAATTTCTCCGGATATGAATCGGCCCATTTGTCTAACATATTGATTATCAACCCATTATTTTCTTGCTCCAAAAATTTTTGCGTCATTAGAATTGGCGCTTCAAGATTTATTGCCATGTGTTTTTGAAAGCTATTTATAGTTGTTGAGGTTGCATCATCTTTTTCAAAACATGCAGCGTTATTTATAAGTACATCAATCTTCGTATTCAGGTTCGACCAAAATTTCTCAATTTCTTTGGCATCTGCCAGATCTAACTGATAAGAATCTATATCTTCAGATTTAGTGGAATTATAGGTAAACAATACTCTGTGCCCTTGCTTCCTGAGATGTTCAACCAACTCCTTCCCTATGCGTTTAGCACCAGCTGTAATAAGTATTATTTTGCTCATCGTTCATAACCCTTGAATATTGGCAATTATTTTGGTACACTTAGCTTTCCGACTTGTATAGTTAATATTAACACAAATTCCGGAAAGGGGGTTTAAAAATGGTACAAGTATTGGTTCGCTTCAATAATGTTGACCAGGCGCTTAAAGCACTTAAGAAGAAGATGCAGCGTGAAGGTATTTTCAGAGTTATGAAAATGAAAAGATCGCACGAAAAGCCATCTGAGGCAAAAGTACGTAAAGCAGCTGAATCTGCTAGAAGAAAAAATAAGCTTGATCGTAATAGATACTAAGCTTTTGCAGAAAGCTGGTGTAGGCCAGCTTTCTTTATTGCGAGTATACTCCGTTAATTTGACAAACTGGAGCGTCGCAGCTAATTTCTCCGCGTCCGCACCTATTGATATAGGCTTACGGTGCTCTCCATTGCTGCTCCTCCCACTTTTTCAAATTTCCTGTCGCCTATACCTTTTTCCAACTCTTCATTTACGAGAAGTATAGTTATGGCAAACTCGAAACATCTATCAGAAAATGATCTTCTACTTTGGCTCAACGAGTTGCGCACAGTAAAGAAACTGAGCTCTAAAAAAAATTTTAAAGCCAACCAACCTGCTGCCAAGAAAATTGTCATAAAGGAACCTGATTCCAGGTTGGAATTAAACGTCCCCAAAGCTTCTATTGCACCGACAAATTTAGATTTTAAAATTAGTCGCAAAATTAATCGTGGTCAGATATTCATAGATGCTAAATTAGATTTGCACGGGCTTACAGAAATGCAAGCTTTTGATGCTTTGCAGGCATTTGTACAAAAATCTTTTTCCTCTTCTCATAGATTGGTGATAGTGATTACCGGTAAAGGAAGTAAAGAGAGCCCATCTGTACTAAAAAGTAAGCTCCCTACTTGGATTAGCAGGGATTCTATAGCACCATTTATAATTAGCTTTTCGCAAGCTGCTAAAATACATGGAGGAGAGGGGGCATTTTATTTGTATTTGCGTAAGAATAAAAAAGGTTAATTACTAAACTCATTCTTATACTAACCTCAGCTCGATATAACAGGGTCGTAAGCTATTGATAGCAAATGATTTGCTTAATATTTGATCTTCAAATAAATTGCCTTTTAAATAATTTTCAATAATTCTCTTCCCGCTGACGAAGTCAGCAAAAGCTCTGGCTCAAAAAATTTGTGTATAGTAGAGTAGGCGCTATGTGCCTGCATATACAAATTTTTTGCCCCTGCGGCTAGCCGCTTTTCTGTCTAAGTATTGTTGAAACAGCTGCAATAATATCACTACTGAGAGGCAATTTATTTTTTAATAGAGGCAGTAAGTTTATGCCTTCTTTTTTAGTTCCTTACGTCGAGCTGAGGTTATAAAGGTAACTTAACTTTAAGACCTCTCCAATCCAGATTTTTCTAAACTTTGCTTTATAAGGCCAATAATATTTTGACATGCGCTTTGGAGATTATTGATATATATGAAAGCTGCGCCCGCACCAACTAAAAGTGCTGCCCCGCCAAGAAGCTTTGGCATAGTTCCTTTTTCCATGAGTGTATAGCTGGCTGAACAGTAATTTAAGATATTGCCATACTTAAAGCCTTCATCTAAAGCCAGTAAAGCTTCTTTTTTCGTAATTAATTTCAGAGCATGTTCTTTAACTTCTTCTTCTGGAATCTTTTCGCAACTTTTTCTAAGATCTGCTAAATCTTCTTTAGCTATATTATTAATAACAAAATCAAGAAGCTCTTTTTTATGCGCTACATTATTTTCATGTAGCTTGGGTTTAATCTCATGGCTTTCATAAAAAGTAAAAGATAAGTGGGTCGTATCTTTTAGCCCTTCAGCTTCTAATTCATACAAAGAGCTTTTGCATATATAATCAATAACTTTAGGATTAAGATAACTGGAGCCTTGAGCTATAAGGTGCTGAAAAATTTCTAATCTACCACATCTTAAAATCTCTTTGGAAAGAAGTTCAGGTTTTCTTTGTTCGACATAAACATTAGGAAAATTAGTGAGTATATCTGAAGCAGCTCTCACATTAGTAGCTACCGCATTTGAGTGGTATTGCAAAGAAGCAGTGTATAGTCTGCTAACTAGGTTTAGTATCGGTGTTTCTATTTCTCCCCTTATTTCTGGAGATAATTCTTCAATCATTTTTGTTGCCAAACGTTCATAGTTATCAAGCATAGTATACCATTATTTATAAAATCTGAAGCAGATTGTAGCACAAAAGCGAATATAATTCAACAAAAAAGCTTAAATTAACCTAAATCCTTATTTTGTTTGAGAGCTTAATAATACCAAATCTCAAAATAAATATAGCATTAAAACTCATCTTTTAGCAAATTTGCTTGGTAAAAATTGATGAATATGTAAAATATGGGGGCTGCTTTTTCTCTTCGCACTTTGCCAAAATCTGGCATTACTATCTCAATTTATTTATGAGATTTGGTATAAGAAGTATTGCTAAAATGGCAATATTACAAAACTAAGTAATAACAGATAAATATCTAAATCTGTTTTGAGATTTGCTGAAAAATGGTGCCGGATGTCGGATTTGAACCAACGGCCTACCGCTTACAAGGCGGTTGCTCTACCCCTGAGCTAATCCGGCATGCGCAAAACAATAGCACAAATGTAACGCTTATGCTAGCGTATATTTATTAAATACAATGTTATTTTTTTATGCTTGAGCAAGTATTTAGATATTTCCATAATGAGCTCAAAGACCCAATTTTCATGGGTTTAGACTATGAAGCCCTAGATCAACAGGGAAAGCTTAACCTAGTGCGCAAATTAATTTTCGCATTGAGAAATGGGATTTTAAACTCGGAAAAACCCTTATTCCAAACGCTTATATATAAAATAGCAATTAATAATGATACAAAAGCTTCTAAATTTTTAGCGCAGCACCTTTTTGATATTCCTATAGATTCAGCGCTGTTAAATAGCTTGGCGCAGAACAATCCTCGTATAGCGGAAGAATTGATTGAGAAATCGACTTCTTTAAGCGATTTGGAAATAATAAATATTGTAGAAAATAATTCGAGCTCTATATCTTTGATTCGTAGTATTGCGAAAAGGAAGCATATATCTGAAATGCTTTGTGATTATGTGCTTTCAAAAAAAGACATCCCATCAATTAAGTTGATGCTAGTTAATCATAATGCATCGCTCTCTATCAATATATTTGTAGAGCTTTTGCAAACTTGTGGTGATGATGCGAGCATATATAACATAATTTCTACACGAATTTTTAAAATTCCCCGTAAGTTGAACCAAATTTTTGTTAAGGCAAATAGACATTGGCAAAATAGAATATTGGATACCTGGCTATCAATGAACCCGGAGCGCATAGTTTATTATGCGACAGAAAAGGGGCTATTCAGTTTCGGCTTTAAAATTAATGAGGCTTTTATTAGAAAGCTTTCCAGCAAGGTAGATGCTTTATATTTTAAGCACACGCTCACCGAGCTTATGATTATGAAGTGGTTGGTATGTGGTGATGTACACTCATTCATTTATGCAATCTCCAAAAATTCAGAAGTCTCATATGAAGCGGTTAAGCGGCTAGTAACTACTGAATTTACCTCGCCTTATTTTGAAGAAACCCTTCTTAAAGCTGGGGTGTCACATGAAATGATAGCGGCAAGTCAAGATGTGCTTAGAATTATATATGAGTCTTGCTTGGAAGAAGTGGTGGATAGTGTTAACTTTTTAAAGCTACTCAAGAAAAGGTTTTCATCTAAAAATAAGCATTTTGAAGTTAGCAAAAATATTTCTTTTATAATTAGCCTTTGTTAGATGGATCTGCTGTAGCATTAACAGCATTATGGGCCACGATAGCGCGCATAGTAGCTTCCACATTATGTACCCTTATATAGTCTGCTTTTCCAGCCATTTGTGCAGATATAACGGCAGTTTCAAGATCGCGTTCTCCAGGAGGTAACATTAAAAAAGAGTTCATGAAAAACTTTCTTGAGTGTCCTAATAATGTTTGTAATCCTAGCTCTTTGAACATACTCAAATTTTTCATTATATATAAGCATTGGCTTGGAGACTTATCAAAGCCTATACCTGGGTCAAAAATTATCTTATCTTGCGATACTCCTTTATTAGTTAAGAGCGTAATTTTTTCTTGGGCCCAAGACATTAGCTGAGTAACAGGGTCTATGTCAAAAGGGATTAATTTATTTATGCGGGTGGGAATTTCAATTGAATGCATAAGTACGTATTTAATCCCAGTAGCTGCTGCAATATCAATCATTTTATCATTGCTGGCTCCGCTTACATCGTTAATTATGCTTATTGGGTATTTATCTAATAAGTGCTTGAAAACTTCTGGGTAAAAGCTATCTATGCTAATTTTTAATTTTTTGCCTTGTCTGGATAGCTCTTTTGTAATTGCATCTAATATGGGAATCAGGTTTTCCAATTCTTCTTGCCAAGAAAGCTCAGGCTTGATTTTTTGCTTTTCTGTAAACTTAGAGGCATGATGAACGCCAACATTAGTTGATTGAGCGCCGATATCTAAAATATAAGCCCCTTCATCTAATATTTTTAGCGCTTGATTAACCGCCTGATCCACATGGAAAAATTTTCCACCATCGGAAAATGAGTTTTTAGTGACATTTAAAATTCCCATAATTTTAGGTTCAAATGGGATAGCTCTTTTAAAGGTGCCTACATATTGCTTAAAATTACCGATTATTTGTTCAATGGTTGAGTGCAGTACTGGATGTTTAAAAGAAGGGGCGATTTGATAAAGAGGTATCATAACAAAAGGGCGATTGCAGGCTTCCTTATGTGGGATAATCAACTCTTCTTTATTTAATATTAACTGGTCGTAAAATATTATATCAATATCAATAATTCTGGGGGCCCAACGGTCAGATGGAGTGCGCCCAAGGTCCCGCTCTATCCGTTTTACTGCTCCCAGCAAGGCTAAAGGGTCTAACTTGGTATCGCCTGTTATTATCATATTGTAATATGGTATATTCCAAGATAATGGGGCGCCACTAGGCAATAAAGCCTCGTTTTCATAAATGAAAGAGGTCTTAACATTGGTTAAGATTTTTTTAAGTGCTGATACAGCAGAATGCAGGTTATCAAGGCGGTTGCCTAAATTTGTGCCTAAGGAAAGAACAATTGTCATGAGACTACCTCACTTATGATTTTACGAATATTTATAGCTAAGCCTTTATAATTTGACTACGCGTTGCTCGATCACTCATGTAGGTTTTACTACATTTCGTTCCTCACTCCTATATTCAAATTAAAATGCTTTAGTTCTCATCCTTTATATTGCTCTTCATTATGAAATCTTTGCGGATTCTAGCAAGCTTTGCATGGAAAATCATCATAAAGATTACCAGTAACAATTTCACATGGAACCAGCCACCAAGATTTGAAAAGCCTATTTCATATATAAGGGATACTCCAAATAATACTGTAAGTATCATTGCGGGATTCATTATCACTCTAAGCAATTTAAGCTCCATAATCTTGAATGTTTCATCCATTTGCGATCCATTTTCTGCTCTAGTATGATAAACGTAAAGCCTAGGTAAATAGAACATACCAGCCATCCAAGCGGTAAATGAGATAATGTGTAAACTTTTTAGAATTAAGTATGTGTTCATAATTACTATCAAATAATTTTATCTTCTTTAATCCAAGGTCTGTAATTTAAAGGCTGGCTAAAATAAAAGCCTTGTAAGTAATCTACCCCAAGATCCATTAAAATTTTAGCTATTTCACCGGTTTCAACGAATTCTGCTACGGTTTTTAAATTATATGCCTTAGCAAAATCCAGTAGCGTATTAACGAATAATTTGCTTTCCGGATTCTCTATAATATCTCTTATGAAGGCTCCATCTATTTTTAGCACATCAATGTTAATTAATTTCAGCTGCTTAAAGGAAGTATAGCCAGCGCCAAAGTCATCAATAGCTACTTCGCACCCAAGAGATTTCATTTTTTCAACAAATTTTGCAATGCTAGGAAGGTCGTAATTAACTCCTGTTTCGGTAATTTCTAAAATTAGTCTTTGTGCAATTGAAGAATCCTTCAATAAATTTTTGGCTTGAATATACCATTCCTGATCCCTTACTACCATGTTCGAAACATTCATAGCGATTTTCACAGTTGGATCTAGCCCCAATTCTCTGACCACTGCTTTAAGAACAAAGATATCGATCTTTTTGATAAAACCGAGTTTTTCTGCAGATGGGATGAAAGGTCCTGCAGATATTATTTGCCCATCTTCAGTTAGTATTCTAAGCAAAGCTTCATAACTTTCTATTTTGCCAGTTTTGGCATCAATAACAGGCTGGAAGGCAAGCATAAGCTTATTGTTATGGATGGCGCCTAAGAAATAAGATGATAGCTCTATTTGGTTTTGTAGCTCTTTTATTACAATAAGATCTTTACTGAAAAATGTATTGCGATGCGCATAGGAGGATTTTGTTTCAAATAATGCAACTAAAGCATGATTAAAAGCAGTTACAGGGCATTCTTCTAAAAGAGCGGAGCCAGATTTAAGCCCTATGTATACAGGGGAGGGGGATATGCTTGCGCCAAAATTTAAACAATCTTCAAAAAAGTTTTCTATGCAAACAGAATGATTCTTAAGCCCTTTGTGCTTAGATACTAACACGATTTTGTCGATACTAACATAATCATGCTCTATATAAGTGAAATGTTTTTTCAACATTTTATCTATTTGAGCCAAGATTAAAGAGGTAACATCATGGCCATATGCGAATAAAATCGATGACAAGTTTTGCCATTCAAATAAAGTAATAGCTAATGGTTCTTTAAAATTATTTCTAATTGTAGTGGCGCGTTCTAGAAAAGGTAACGTTATTTTATGCCACTTAGAATCACCTGCTAAAGTCTCATACATTTTGCCAGCGGCACCATTAATAGCCATGAGCTCACACCCGAAAATTCCAAATTTGGAATGCATTAATAATATCAATACATTTAGATTAGTTTTAAAAAAATAGCTAATACTATTTGCCAAAATAATTAGACATAAGTATATAATCGCACTTTAAGGTTGCAATGATTGCAAAATTAAAATATTATGTAAAATAAGGTCTTTTTTCTATAAAGAGTGCCTTTTCGTCATAATATTCTTCAAAAATTACCAATATGAAAAGAAATCCAGAAGAAGAATTGGGGCATGCTTCCAAAAAAGTTAAAATAGAACACAAAGCTTCGTTTGAGAGTATACATAAAGAATACTTAATGCATATTAAATTCTTGCTGGAAAGTGGGGCTGATATAGATGTTAATTTGCTAGGCTTTGGCAGCTGCACCCCTTTACATTGTGCATGCGAAGATTTAGATGCAGAAATGGTAAAATTATTATTAGAACGTGGCGCTAATCCTAATACTACTTATGAAAACTGTGGAAACGATATGGGGACGCCTATGATTTTTGCCATAAAATCATATTTATATAAATATGGACACCATCCATTTAATCAGAATGAAGCAGTGCAAAATGAAATAGAAAGAGAAATAGAAAAACAAATAGAATTTTTTAAGCTTAAAAATATTGTTAACCTTCTGCTTCAATATGGAGCAAGCTTAGATATTATATCTGTTGATCTGAAGTGCATCCCATTATTTATAGCTGTTAGACATCTTGATATACAACTTACAGAATTTTTATTGGATAAAGGTGCTGATCCAAACATTCAAGTCCAAAAGTCAACTATTCCCAGACCTTTTCTACATGATCCCAATGATGAAAAATACGCAGCAGAAGGAACAACTTTATTAAATTTTGCATTAATACTTCATTCTTCTGAGAGCATAATAAAAATAGATGATTATAATAATAAAATTATTGTGTTTGCTAAGTTACTTCTTTCTAAAGGAGCTAATCCTAACATTATTGATTCCCGAGGGCTTGGTGCTCTTGATTGCGTTTTGTATGCCTATAGACCGCTTAAAACTGTTCAAGAGGAATTAATAAAATTATTACTCGAGAATGGGGCCAATCCGAATTTACTAAATGATTATAATAAAACTCCTTTGCTATCTAGCGTCATAGTAGAAAAATTATCTTTTACAAAGATTCTTCTTAAAGCCGGAGGTAATCCTAATTTAAAAAATTCTGCAAACCAAATCATTCTACAATCTTTAATAGAATATCCCTCCTCAGAACTTAAACATCGCAAAAATGAATATTTGCATTACATAAAAACGTTATTAAAATATGGAGCTGACCCCGCCTTACTAGATGATAAAAATTCTTACATATATCCAGAACTCATTGAATTGCTTAAGCTCCTACCTCATTCTCTGGCAGTAAAATTCCCAGAGGCAAAATCTTGTACACAAATTGGGTTTCAAATAAAAAATATTTGTAAAACCGTTAGGTTATTTAATCTTGTGTGTAAAGATGGGTTTGGCCCTCACGCTTACCTTCCCGAAGATGCAGTTTATTTAATTGGAAGTTTCTGTTCTAATGTTTCCGCCTCTACTTTTGCCGTTGTTGTTGAAGAACTTAAGTCTATAGATGTACAAATAATTTCATTTAAAGAGAGAGTAAAAGCGGTGTTTTCAAGTCTTGAGGAAAAAGCAAAAGAGCTTGGCGAAGCTGCAGTGGAAAGACCTATATAATGATTTTGTTAAAAGGTTATTTATGGCAGGCTAGATTCTACGATCTGCTTTTCTAGTTCGACTGCAACTGCATTAGGGGGTGTGGTGTTTCGGGCAAGTAGTGAATAAATAACAGGAATGATAAAAATGGTGAAAAATGTAGCCACAATGACGCCCCAGAATATTACAGTTCCTATTGAGCTTCTGCTTTCGCTTCCTGCACCGCTTGCTAAAATTAATGGTACTGCACCAAGCGCAGTTGTAAGGGTAGTCATTATAATTGGGCGTAATCTACGGCCTGCTGCTTCTATAAGGGCATGTTCAAATTTCGCACCTTCGGCTCTTAGCTGATTTGCAAATTCCACTATTAAAATCCCATTCTTAGTTGAGATACCAACCAGTATTATCAGCCCAATTTGGCTGTAAATATTTAAAGTTTGTCCAAACATATACAACGCTACAAGCGCGCCACTACTTGCTAGAGGTACCGTGAAAATGATTATGAACGGGTGGACTAAGCTTTCAAATTGCGCTGCTAAAACTAAGAAAACTATAAGAACAGAGAGCAGGAAAATAAAATACATAGAGGAGGATGATTCAATAAAATTTAAGGATTCTCCCTTATAATCAATACTTGCTTCCTTAGGAAGTTCGGTACGTACTAGGTTTTCTAAATAATTTAAAGCTTCCTTTAAAGAATATGTGGGAGCAAGGTTGGCCTCTATAGTAATGCTCCTCATTTTATTATAGCGATTAAGAGCTGGAGCGTCAGCAAATTCTTGGAAGGAGATAAGGCTTGAAAGAGGCACTAAAGTTCCGCTTCTAGCAGAGCGAACATAAATATTTTTTATATCATCAACAGTTTGTTTCTTAGCTTTTTCACTTTCTAATATTACATCTAACTCCTCTCCCTTGCTTTCAAAAGTAGTTACTTTTTTAGTTCCTAAGAGAGTTTCTAAAGCTTCATTTATATCCAATATGTCTACGCCTAATGTTGAAGCGATATCTAAGTTTATTAGTATGCCTAATTGAGGTTTGGTTTCTATATAATCATAATCTATTGCAAACAGCCCTTGGTTCTCTGAAGCTTTAGCTACAATTATATCTCTCCACTGAGCAAGTAAACTATAGTCAGGCCCTCCAATTACAAATTGCACTGGCTTATTTTCTGAACCACCAAGTGATTTTTTTAGCTTAACTCCTATTTTTACACCACTTAGCTCGGTGCCTATATCACGCACCTTTTGCATATAATAATCAATTGGCTTTCTCTTTGCCCAATCATTTAGCAATACTGTGCCTCTAGCATTGTTAAATGAAGAGGTATTAGAGAAGCTCCCAGGCACCCTAAGCATTGTTAATTTAAATTCACCACTATCTATTAATGGTTTAATGCGTTCTTCAAGCATATTAACATGCTCTAGCATATAATTGTACGATGCTCCTTCTGGGCCTTTCATGTCTATTCTAAAATAGCCACGGTCTTCTTTTGGGGAGAACTCTGATGGTAGAGTTTTGATTAGAATAAAAGACAATGCCATCATGCCGAATAAACAAGCAATTGAGTACAGCGGGTTTGATATAGCATATTTAAGCATACCAATATATGTATCCTTCAGGCTTGTAAAATTATCGTCTATAAATTGTGTAAACCCATGCGAATTGTTATTTTTATCCAAGATTTTTGATGCCAGCATTGGCACAAAAGTGAGGGAGCAAAATCCTGAAAGCAGAATCGCAGCAGACATTGCAACTGCAAACTCTCCAAATAATCTGCCTACATTCCCATCTAAAAAAGTTAGTGGTAAAAATACAGCAATTAACACTAAGGTAGTTGCAACAACAGCAAATCCAACTTGTCGGGTGCCCAAGAAGGAGGCTAAAAGTTTTTCTTCCCCTTGCTCCATTCTGCTGTGGATGTTTTCTACTACTACTATTGCATCATCAACTACTAGTCCAATTGCGAGTATAAGGGCAAGTAACGTAAGTAAATTTACTGTATAGCCAAATAAGTATAGAAAAATAAATGTACCAATAAGAGAGACGGGAACAGTAAGTGCGGGGATTAGCATTGCGCGCACATTGCCTAAGAACGCAAATATAATCAGCACCACTAAAACTACTGCAATAACCAATGTGTGAAAAACTTCCTTAACTGCAGAATCAACGAAGATGCTGCTATCATATGCAAGTTCCAGTCTCATATTCTCTGGCAAACTGCGGTTTACCTTTTTAATCTCTTTTTTGACCGCTTTAGCTACTGCTAAGGTATTAGCTTTAGATTGTTTGATAATGCCAATTGAAACCATAGGACTGCCATTGCTTCTTAAGGTGCTTCGAGCTTCCGCTGGTGCAAGTTCCACAGTTGCGACATCTGATAACTTAACAATGTGTCCATCAGTGCCTTGAGACAATGGCAAGTTTTTGAAATCAGCTTCATTATTAAAATTTCTGAGTAACCTCACGGTGAAATCCATGTTTTTGGATTCTAGTATGCCTGCCGGTAGATCAACATTTTGCTTGTTTAAAGCTTTCTCTACATCCGCGACTGTTAAATTTCGTGCGGCTAATTCATCTGTTTTTAGCCATACTCTCATAGATTTATCCAGTGCTCCGCCTATGCGCGCTCTGGATACACCATCAAGCGTTGAGAATTTATCCTTTATATACAAATTTGCATATTCGGTTAACTCCATAGTGCTCATTCCTGCGCCAACAAAGTTAACCCACATTACCACTTCTTCATCGGAGCTGGATTTGCTTATTTCAGGCGGGTCAATGTTTTTGGGTAATTTAGCTACGACTGAGGACATTACATCCCTTATATCACCTAGCGCATCATTTATATTGCGATTAATGTAGAACTCTATTTCGATATCTGATTTACCATCGGTGCTTTGTGAGTTGATGGATTTTATTCCTTCAATGCCTGCTACGCGCGCTTCTATAACCTCGGTAATTTGGTTTTCTATAACTGCAGCGCTGGCTCCTTTATAAGTTGTAACAATGGAGACAATTGGCGGGTCGATGTCTGGGTATTCTCTAAGCGGTAGCTTTGAAAATGCGATTACTCCAAACACTAAGATAATTATATTAAGCACCGCAGCAAGGATAGGGCGCTTAACTGAAGTATCCGAAAGCCACATAAGCTATTCCTCTGCACCTGTTTTGCTAATTGCAATTTTTTTGCCATTAGAAAGTAGTATGGCGCCACGCTTAATTACAAGATCTCCTGCTTGCAAACCAGAGATTACCTCCACAAAGCCAGGAACCCTCTGGCCGATTTCAATCTTGCGCAAGTTCGCAATTGATGTTTGGGGATCTGCAATAAATACAAAATGCTCTTTTGCTCTTTGGATTACTGCTTCTTCAGGAACTAGTATTGCGTCTCTTTCGTCTTGAATAATATTTACCCTCATCAGCAGGCCTGGCCTCAATTTAAGCTCTGGATTCGCGGTAATGGCTCTAACAGAAACGGAGCGAGAAACTGGGTCTACTCTGGTATCGATAGTTTGAATTGTGCCTGTGAATGTATCATTCGGAAATGCATCTGTTGCAGCTGTAACTTTTTGCCCAGGTTTGAGTTGTGCTAAATAGGAAGAAGGTACCGTGAAATCCAGCTTCATCGAAGAAATGTCATCTATTGTAACCACTGCTTGCCCAGGTTGTGTAACGGCACCTACACTTAACTTGCTTACCCCTATAAGGCCATCAAATGGGGCTCTAATAATTTTTTTCTCTATTTGCTTTTGGAGAGAATTTACTTGTTGCTTGGAGACTTCTAACTGGGCTGCTTGCATGTCTATTTGTTGAGGAGTAACGTTAATTCCAACTGAAAGGTTTTTTAACCTGTCTAACTCCCTTTTATTATCGAGCATAGTTGCGGTGGCCCCTGCAAGCGTTGCATCTTCTTCAGTGTGGTCTAAGGTAAATATAATGTCGCCAGTTTTTACCAGTGCGCCATCAAGGGCATAAAATTTATTGATAGTTCCAATGACTGAGGCACTTAAATTTACGGAGTCATTCGCATGTGTTGTACCCAAAGCTTGAGTAGAGTTTGATATTTTTTGTATAGTGGCTGGCACGACAGTAACATTTATTGCTACAGCCTCTTTAGTTTTTTTACCGCCTACATGTTTATTATAAAGAGAATAACTAAGCAGAGCTATAACGCTAAATATAAAAATTAGCGCAGTTGGTTTATGCATGATGTTGCGGCTCTTTATCATGGTATAATCTTAACACCGCTATAAAATTGCGCAATGGTTATTAGAGTTTAGCGACGCCTTTCTTACTCCCCGACATCATCGCTACACACATACCTGGCCTATAGAATAAATTGTCCTTTAAATAAAATTTCAATAATCCTCATACCACTGACGAAGTCAGTCAAGCGCTGGCTCAAAAAGGTCTGCTCGCGCTCATGCACAGACCTTTTTGCTCCCCCCCGGCCAGCGCTTTTCCTTTAAAAATATGTTTGATGGATTCAATATCATAACTATCTAAGGACAATTTATCTTATAGAAATCAACGGATTGCCTCTCGATGTCGGGAAGTATGTTTATTTATAGCTAAAGCAGTATAAAAAGGCATGAAACTTCTATAAAGAATTGCGACGCCGCTGGGGGTGGCGGCGCGCAAGCGACGTCAGGCGTCGCAAGGCTTTTAGTGGGTTTTTCTCAAGTATACAAGTATTAAATTGACCCAAAATAACTTGCCTTTTTATACCGTTTTAGCTATATGAGATTTGGTATAAAAAATCATAAACTGATTGACTTAATTGCTATTTTTCTTATAGTTCACTGTTGAAAGCATAAAAAAGGTTGAATTATGAGCTTAGAGAAGTTGGCTTATGGGTTAAATAATATCGCTTTAGCAAATTCTATACGTTTAAGTATTCGGCATATTTGTGCATGCTATCAGCGCTCTCATCATGCAGAAGGAGGAGCATTTGAAGGAGACTTCTTCTACAGTAACTTAGTTATTCAATCTTCTGGGTATGTTGGAGCTATTTGTGGTGCCTCTATTTTAGCGTACGCACCTTCTAATGCAGCTAGATATCTCCCTCTTGTTTTTGGAGTCCTTGCTCAAACGTCTATTGTGGCAAGCACTTTTATTTTTCCTTATTCTGGAGATGAACCAGCGGAAGTAAGAGACTTGCCCGGCGGTGCATACTACGCTGTTCTAACTGCTCTTACAGCTTCACTTATAGATTGTTTTGTATATGAAGTTGGAGCTGGAGTTAGCAAATTTTAGTCCAAGTCTATACCCATTAATTTTTTAGCATCATCGGCGGAACGCTATTGGAAATAAGGGCTTATATATATACATACTCCGTTAATTTAAAAGGTTGGAGCGTCGCGGCTATAGCTGAAACGGTATAAAAAAGCATATTATTTTAATCAATCTAATACTTGTGTATAGCTAAAGCGTCATAAAAATAGCATGGACATAATAAAAGTTTAAGGGCAGATGTTGTGGTATAGGCATTATAAAAAGCAAAACATAAAAACGAGGACTGGTGCTACCGTGGCAAGCGCTTTCAGCGCTGCACCAGTCCTGCAAGATCTCCTATAGAGATCTTGCAAAGCTTTAACAAACAGCGGGGTCGCTGTTTGCATTATTGCTTTTTATTAAAATGCCATACTACTTTTATAACGCTTTAGCTCGATACTTGAGCTAAAAACCCTCAAAAGCCTTGCGACGTCTGACGTCACTTGCGCGCCGCCACCCCTATAACTGTTGAAAGTGCTGTAAGCGTAACAACCGATAATCATCCATATCTAGTAAATTAATAAATTTAACTAATAAAAAGCAAAGCATAAAGAAAGGACTGGCGCTACCGGGGCAAGCGCGAAGCGCTGCGCCAGTCCTGCAAGGTCTTCTATAAAGATCTTGCAAAAAATGAACAAACAACGGCAACCCGTTGTTTGCATTATTGCTTTTTATTAAATTAAAATACTCTCTCTTTTTATGGCT
>JAQSWL010000093.1 GCA_029266655.1 Candidatus Midichloriaceae bacterium
TCTGTAAACGCGTAATGGAAAGCATGGGCGGAAGTATTGAATGCACATCCGAGCTGGGCAAGGGTGCGGAGTTTGTGCTAAAGTTTGGGGATAATTAAATTAAAACAATGTGTAGCTACCTTGTCTTATATAGGCTTGGCAGTTTTTAGAAACATACTTGCCCATCATAGCGCCGCTCATGTATGGCACTTTATCAATAGAGAAACCACAACCTGGCTTGAAGAAGATCACTTAAAAATCTGTATACAATGGTCTAGTGAGCTAGAGCATGAAACAAAAGTCATTGAGGTCCAAGTTTATAAAGATTACATGTTTTTAAATCTTTCACCTGATATTAGCAGAGAAGAAGTAGAACTATTTTTAACTAATATAGAGATGAAAAAGTTAATAGCCAGCTGCAAAGCCCAAACAAGATCAATGTTCGGTATCAACAAAGACGAAATAACTGTAAAAGAAAATTATGAACTCGAAAGCTGCAAAATACTATTAAAATACTATAAACAATAATGTGATAAGAGATTAGGGAGAAAATATTTTCAACCGACAATATTTGGAATTAATGAAACTTAAAGCCATATTATTATTCCAAGCTTCTTTTGAAGGATAATTAATAGTTGACCCTATTAACCAAAAATTAACCTTTTTACGCTATATCTAGTAGTATAGACAATTCCAGGGTTAGCGCATGGAAGAGAAAGATAGAGCCGAGTTAGTTAGGGGCCAGGCCATTTCCATTAAGGCCAAGATGGATGTCGCAAGTAATAAGCAAGCTGTTGAATCTTGTATAGCGGATCTTAAAGCACTGCTGAGCGACCCATATTTACCCGCAGGAGTGGCTGATTTTATCAAGGGCTTAATAACCGCTGCAGAAGAAAAAACGAAAACCACTGCAGCTGTTATGCAATCTAATGTAGCCCCTCCCGTAGCAAACAAACCACTTGCGGATTTTTATATTTCAATGGCAAAGTTTGAACAAAGTGCAAAAAGCTACGCCGATCTTCTTGAAGAGGCTAAAAAGAAAGAGTATGAGTTTAAAGATTTGCTGATGAACACAATTGAAGCTAATCCTAAATCAGAAGCAGCAGATAATGCCAGAATCAAGTTTAAAGATAATATTGTTGGTAGGCTTTCTATTGCTAATGGTTTAGAGGCGAAATCTAAAGAATGTGATGAGCATTACGAAAAAATGCAAGTAGCTAAAAAAGAGGTTGAGAATGATAAAAGCTTGAGTCAAGAGCAGAGGAAAGAATTACTCGAGCAAGCGAATGCAGAGCTTATAAGCGCACAAGCCAAGCTCGCTGGATTAAATTCACAGAATCAGGCATTGAGCAAACAGTTAGTGGCAGATATTGAAAAAGCTGTTTTGGATAAAGTTGCTGCATCAAAAAGCTCCAGTATGACTGAGTATAATAAAGTAGCTAGCCAGGGGCTATCCGAAGAGCAGAAAAAGGAGATTGCCATATTTGTGAAAGACTGCCAAGGAATGCCAAAGGAGTTGATAGATGAGAAATATAGAATCTTGGAAGAAAAGATAACTGGCATGCAAGCTTTGAAGGTTGAAGAGCTTGAAAAAATCGAAAAGCCAGAATGGGCTGAAAAGGTTGAGAAGGATGGTGGAGAAGTTGAAAAGGGCAGAGGGGAAATTGAAAAGGATAAAGCAGATTTACTAGATGATTTGTTTGATACCCCAACAAAGAGCTTTACTAAATTATTACAACAAGAAAGAGTACAAGGTAAAAATACTTCAAGGTCAAGATAAAATTGTTATATTTCAACTGCTTTTAAGCTATTTTATAAACTTTTTAAATTTAAAGATGACAATACTTTTTAAATTTAAAGATGACAATAAAACCAAAAGTTGTTAAATTGTAATTATTCAACTAATACTCTATTGTCATCCCGGACTTGATCCAGGATCCATTTAAATATAAAAATATATCTTAGGAGTGGGTATGCACCAGCGTTTAGAGAAAATTAAAAAAGCAAATGAACTTGCCTTGCATGATATTAAAAATTTTGATTACAAAGGCTTTATAAGCTTTGTTAATAGTATTTTTGAAAGAGCTGTTTCTGAAGAGTCGAAAAACTTAGCTCTTGATATCCTCAACTTCCAAGACCCCGATGGCAAAACCCTAATCCACCATATTGTGGAAAACCATAACACTGGTCATCGCACCGGCTTATGGGCAATGGTAGAATTATCTTTCAAAGGCGCAGACCTTAATATCCAAGATAAACAAGGCAATACTGCGCTTCATTCCTGCGCTAATTTTTATAAGAAATTGATGTCAGAATACACTCACTTTACTGTTCTATTTGATGATTGGTTGCGCCAGCCCCTAATAGAAGATAAAGACTGGATAACTACACCAAAACACGAGCGTGAAATGTTTGCATTTATGGCTGACATTGGTGGTATGCTTTGGTGCGGAGCCAATCCTGAAATTGCGAACAACAAGGGTGAGAAAATTTTTCCATTGATGGCAAATATTGCAAAATTAATGCCAGCTGGTTCCGTTAAGCCAAACATTTGCGCAGAGTCTTGCAAGCGGGCATTTATAGAGTTTTTCAAGAGAGAGATATATAATTTTAAATCTTATGACGCTGATGGTATTCGTTACTCTTGGGCACCAAATGTGAAAAAATGGGTAGAGGAACTTGAGGCAAATGCTGGACCAGAAATAAAAAGCGCTAAGTTTGCTTTAGAGCCGCCCGGAAAACACGTTGCCAAAGTAACCGCCCAACCAGAGCAACAGAGCAGCGGCTGTACGTTGTTTTAAAATCCTACTGCACTTGAGCCATGATTTGAAGGCACTGTATTAAAATTAAAAGGTTCTGTCATTGAGATTGTGTAAGTAGAAATAGAAGAAAGAGAGAAATTTTGGTATTTATTAGGCGAATAGGCAACTAAATATAGCCAGTTTGAGCCT
>JAQSWL010000048.1:0-5000 GCA_029266655.1 Candidatus Midichloriaceae bacterium
GAACTGAATATGTCATCTCCTGCCACCTATACTTGATGCATTATCATAGCATAACACTCAACTTAAAACCATGACTCTTTTATGTGAACTTAGCTATAAGATTAGAAATGGGATTTAAATCGTGTAACTCTAGCCTTAAAGATATTTGGTCAATAAGCTTTGGTAGTTCATTAAGCCATGCTTTTCCCTTCTCGCCATATATGTTGATGATGTTAGATTCGAATCCACAAAGAGTCATAAGTCCTCCATGACTATAGTATTATATGGTGGTGCAAATGTATGTTTTCTGGCCTTATTAGAAAATTCACAATGTTGGAATAATATAAGATTAATATCGGCTTCGTTTGTGTTACTTATTATGCTGATAAAAGGGGGGCAATTCAAATATAATATATGATATTGGTTTTTTCATTATTTAGAAAATTTAAAAATGCAGCAAAAAGAGCAATTATTTTTTAGAATAACAAATAATTGCTTGAAATTCGCTTTATTTGTTTAATAATAGAGTAGAGGAAGGCAATTATTTGCCTTCTTTTAACAAAAAACTACATAAAGCTTATTTATAATCGAATTAAATTAATGTGTTATGGCCTACGACTCGCAAAAAGAGCTTTTTATTAAGCAGTTAATGTTAAGAGGCATAAGGGATATGAACGTTATAAAAGCCATGTCTGATGTGCCAAGAGAAAAATTTATGCCTATGGGGGCTGAAGACTATGCTTATAACGATGCTCCATTCCCAATAGGGCATGGCCAAACTATTTCTCAGCCTTATATCGTTGCATCTATGACAGAAGCTGCTCGAGTTTTCAAAGATTCTAAAGTGCTTGAGATTGGTACTGGCTCTGGGTATCAGGCTGCTATACTCGCTACTTTGTGTAAAGAGGTATATACAATAGAAGTTATAGAGTCATTAGCGGAAGGGGCTAAAAAAGTATTTAAAGAGCTAGGGTATAATAACATTCATGTTCGTGTTGGTGATGGTTATGAAGGGTGGCCTGAAGAGGCGCCATTTGATGCAATTGTTGTTACAGCCGCACCGCAAGAAGTGCCCACGACTTTGTTAGATCAGTTAAAAATTGGGGGCAGGTTAGTGGCCCCTATTGGAGATGTTGTGCAAATTCTTATGCGTTTTACTAAAGAAAGGGATGATAGGATAGCCTCAGAAGAGCTTATGGGTGTTAATTTTGTTCCTATGGTAAAATCTTAGACTTCGGATATCTATAATTTATAAAAGGAGGTGGATATGAGCACGAATCTTTTAAAGAAGAATCTTCATAAAGCTTATGTATGGTTGCATGAGATAGATGATAAATTGGATATAGATAACTTAGATGCCGCTTTGGCTGTGCTGCGCATTGTGCTGCATGAAATTCGTGATCATATACCCATTGATAATTCCGCTCACTTAAGTGCCCAACTTCCAACCTTTATTAGAGGGTTATATTATGAAGGCTGGAAGCCTAGCGCGGTTCCTATTAAGGATCGTACTAATGAAGAATTCGAGCGAGATATTGCAAGGGCTTTGTCTGCGTATCCTGGGGTGGATCCAGTTGAGGCAGTTTGGGCTGTTTATGATACTTTATGCGCCCATATTAATGAAGAGGAAATTGCTAAAGTGCTTAAAGTATTGCCTAAAGGCATTAGGCGCGTTCTAACTGAAAGGTAATTATACCTTAAAATCCCCAAATATACTCTTTCAGCTCTTCATCTTTTAAAGCAGTTAAATCTTTGTTTATTTCTTTACTTAGAAGAAGAGTCGCCTGCACTGAAAGCATATGTTTTAGGTAGCCTAGAAACTTAGGTGGTGCAATTAGTATAAGGCTTTGAAGTTGATGGGTGGCGGCTCCATAGTTCAATATTTTTGTAATTTGATGCGAGAAGTGTTGTTCTTGTTGGTAATGTAAATCTACTTTTGATTCGGGAGTATTTCGTTCAAATATACCATGAGGTTTATCGCTTCCTAAGTCATGGCTATGGACTCTGGCCTTCTCTGATTCTAATTTTTGTATCAGCTTCAAGTTATGTCTGCTTTTATAGCTTGAATAAAGGCGCGCTTTGCTTCCGTCTGCAACTACTATCCATGTTATTTTTTTTGGAGTAATCATAGAGTCCTCCTATATTTTATATTAAATTGGATTTGGTATAAGTTAAATATAGACGGTAAATTAAATATTAGCAAAATAAAAAGGCAAAAGCGCATAAATACAATATATTTTATAAAAATATATTGTATTTATGCCAATTTTTTGCTCAGCCCTAATCTTTCAAATAGCTTGTTATCTTGTTCGGGCACGGGGTTGCCTGCGGTTAACAATTTTTCTCCATAAAATATGGAATTAGCTCCAGCCATAAAGCACATGGCTTGTAGTTCATCCGACATTTGCTCTCTGCCGGCAGAAAGCCTTACATAAGATTTTGGCATTAAGATGCGTGCGAGCGCAATGGTTCTAACAAAATCAAAAGGATCTATATCTGCTTGGCTTTCCAGTGGAGTGCCTGGAATTTTGATCAGTTTATTTATAGGCACGGATTCGGGTTGCTCCTCTAAATTTGCAAGTAATACAAGCATCTTAATTCTGTCTTCATTAGTTTCTCCCATGCCTAAAATACCGCCGCAGCATACTTTAACGCCGGATTTTCTAACATTTTTTAAAGTGTTTAACCGGTCTTCGAACGTGCGGGTAGTTATAATCTCTTCATAAAATTCAGGTGAGGTATCAATATTATGATTATAAAAATC
This sequence comes from Candidatus Midichloriaceae bacterium, assembly GCA_029266655.1. Taxonomy (GTDB): domain Bacteria; phylum Pseudomonadota; class Alphaproteobacteria; order Rickettsiales; family Midichloriaceae; genus JAJTHY01. The sequence goes on from JAQSWL010000048.1 coordinate 2,744, forward strand.
AAGCCCTGCATCCTTTAACCTTTCGGCCTGGTGGGTTTTGAGTAACCCAAGGGTAACGCAAGTTTCGAGCCCAAGTTTTTTAACTTCGCTCACCATTTCGCAAACAAGCTCTAAGTCATCATCTTTGGGTTCGCGCCAAGCTGCTCCCATACAAAATCTTGTGCTTCCAGCATCTTTAGCTCGTTTTGCAGCTGTGAGTACTTCCTCGATTTTCATCAAAGGTTCCTTTTGTAGGCCGGTGTTGTAATGTGCAGATTGGGGGCAATATGCGCAATTTTCTGGACAGCTTCCTGTTTTTATACTTAAAAGTGTGCTAATTTGCACTTCGTTAGGATTAAAACTTTCCCTATGCACTGCTTGTGCTTTATAAAGCAGTTCAAGTAATGGGAGGTTGAAAATTTCTTGAGCACTTTGAAGTGTATAGCTTTTTGGCATGATTATAACTTTTAATAATTTAAAGAGGCAAATGTATAGCAAATATATCCAACATTTATCTCGCCTGCATAATACTGATAAAATTCGCAAATTACCAGAAGCAAGTTGCCGGGTAGATAAAGTGGATTTCTCTACTAATGATTATTTATGTTTAAGCCATAACCCTGAAGTGTTAAGTGCAGCTATAGAGGCTGGCAAAAAATATGGGGTGGGAGCTACTGGTTCTAGGCTGCTTTCAGGTAATAATAACTTGTTTCAGGAATTGGAAGAAGTCATAGCGCGTGATAAGGGTTTGGAATCTGCCTTAATTTTTAACTCCGGTTTTCAGGCAAATTTCAGCGTTCTCTCTAGTTTATTAGATAGTAAAGTTTTAGGTGAGGTGCCTATTGTATTTTTTGATAAGCTCAATCATGCGAGTTTATATCAAGCAGTTTTACTAAGTGGAGCCGAGCTTATAAGGTATCGCCATAATAACATGCAGCATTTATCTGCGCTTATGGAGGATTATGCAAATGATAATCGCCCTAAGTTTATTGTGACAGAAACCATATTTGGCATGGATGGTGATGTTCTAAATATAAAAGAAATTGCATCATTGGCGAAAAAACATAATGCATTTTTATATTTAGATGAAGCGCATGCAACCGGTATTGTGGGCAATAATGGGTATGGCCTTTCCACTACTATTTCTCTTAAAGAGATGCCACACCTTGTGATGGGCACTTTTAGTAAAGCGTTGGGCGCAAGTGGTGGATACATAGCGTGTGATTCACCTGTAAGGGATTATATATTGAATAAAGCCCCAGGGTTTATTTATTCCACCGCAAATTCGCCCATATTGCTTGGTGCTATAAGTAAAGCTTGGAGCATGATTAAAGGTTTTGGCGCAGAGCGTGAGCGGTTAAATGTTCTCGCATATTCACTTAATTCAACCCTAAAGGAGCTAGGTTTTAACACGGGTAATTCCACCTCGCATATAATTCCTATAATATTACATAGAGAGACTAAGGCATTAGATATGAGAAATAAGCTCTTAGATAATGGTATTATTGTTTCATGCATTAGGCCTCCTACTGTTCCGCCTAAAACATCTCGTATTCGCATGGCTCTTAACATCCATCATACTAGTGAAGATATAGAAAAATTAACTAATGTTTTGAAAACATTATGAAGCAGAAAATTAAATCAAGATTTAACGCAGCTAGCTCCTCTTATGAGAGTGTGTCTTCGGTGCAAAAAGAATGTGCGCAAATATTGGCAGCAAAGACTTTGGAGTTTGCAAGAGGGTTTGTTCCAAATTCTGTTTTGGATTTAGGCGCGGGCACTGGGTATGCTACCGAGGCAATGCTTAAATATTATCCAGACGCAAGCTATACACTTAATGATATTGCGCCAAGTATGTTGGAGATGGCGCAAACTAAATTCCCAAAATTTGGATTTTGTTTGGGAGATATGGAAGAAATAGATTTTGGTATGCATGATCTCATTATCGCCAATTTGTCTTTGCAATGGTTGAGTGACCTAGAGGCATTCTTATTAAAATTAAATAAGAGCGCTAAAGTAGTGGTTTGTTCTTGCCTGCTTAAAGGCACTTTTGCGGAATGGGAAGAGCTATTCTGCTATTATAGCACGCCATCTCCTCTTAAAGATTATCCCACAGAGAAGGAAATATCAGAGCTTTTAACAGCCATTGATGGGTATATTGAAGTAAAGGATTTCTCCGTTGCCTTTGAGAACGCTAAGTCATTTATGAAGTATCTGAGCAACTTAGGGGCTTCTGCAAGCCACATAGAAATGCCATTTGCTAAAATTAAGGAAATTG
>JAQSWL010000048.1:7500-10262 GCA_029266655.1 Candidatus Midichloriaceae bacterium
TAGCGATGATCGAACATACTCATAATACCAGCTATGAGCATAGCGATCTTTTTATTTACAGCTCAATGTGGCAACGGCCATTAGATACGTCGCAACTCTTAACCCATCTTTTGCAAGACTCCAAATGGGGTAAAGTAATTGATTCAGATAGAATACAGCTGCGGGCTTTTCATTGGGTGGGCTTACTTCTTTATGGCTAGGTGGTATTGAAGCGGATGAAAAATCTTTTAAAACAATCATGGATCAAAAATACTCTAGATGGTCTGACTGGCCAGAGTATGCTAAAAAACAAGCTGCTTCTGTTAATTGGAAGCAGGCCACCTCTTCTTATTATGATGAACGTATTAAGGCAATTATCGCTTTTGCTCCTGATTTAGGTCAAGCATTTAAAACCCAAGGATTAAGGCTTATGAAGGCCTCAGCGCTTATTATTGTAGGCGATAAAGACCTAATAACCCCAGCAGCAGAGAATGCCACTTTTTATGCTACATCTATTCCGGGCGCAAAAATTGAAATAGTAAAAGGAGCGGGACATTTTACTTTTTTAAATAGTTGTTCTGCCTTAGGTGAAACTATTACTCCCCAATTATGCAGGGACGATCTTGATAGAAATGGGGTTCATGCTGAAGCTTCTGATGTGGCGTTGGGATTTTTGTCGGATATATGGAAAAATAAGTAATAGGATTATTTAATTCTTAAGCCCATCTTATTTATAGAGGCGTGATTGTTGATGATTTAATAAATTTATGGTATTATTGCGGCTGTAAATAACTTTGAGCCATAAAAATGTTGGAAACAATAGAAAAATCAGAAGAAATGCCTATCAGCAAGCTATGCGTTGCCTTAGCTTCTTCTTATATGAATGGTGATCTTGAGGCATTTGAGAATTCGCTTAAGCAAGTAGTATCAAAGCTTGGTGTATCAAAGGAAGCAATAATTATTAATGGAATACCTTTAGCCAACTTAGCTGCATTAAATGGAGAAATACAGGTTTTGGACCTTCTCGATCAGTACAAATTTAATTTAGAAACAGAGTTTAATTACAATGGGGTAAAGCCATTGACGCCTATATATTGCGCAATGCATGCGGGTCATTATGCAGCAGCGAAGTTTTTACAAGGAGTTGGATGTAAGGTAGATCCAGAGCAGCCCATATTTAGAAAAATTACCCCACAGAAATTTTATGAGCTTTTGGGAAATTGTGAAGAAAAGGAAGTAGTAATAAAAGATTTACTTGAGAGCAATGGATATGCGGCTGATTTGAGTTTTATGGCCCTAGGGGCGTCAAACGAAAAATTCAACCATATAGATTTTTCAAATGTTTCTTTGGCAAACTCTGTAGTTTCGGGCAATAATATTGCTATGAGATTTAAAAATGCAAATTTAGAAAATGTAGTTTTTGGTCGTTTTAAAACGCAGAAAATAGATCTTAAAGATGCTTTGCATACAGAAACAATATCAGCTACTACTAAACAAAATATAGAGATTGAATATTGTGAAAAATATAATCTAAATATAGATAACTTTTTTATAATCAAAAAAGAGCATAGGTTTGATCAAGATGCCTTCAATGCAAGTTTAAATTTAAGGAAAGCAAATGTAGAAGATCCAACTATTGGGGAATGTTTAGGCTTTAGTATGGAATATTGCAGAAGTCTATACAGATGGTTGCAAAAGGGGCATGAAGACGATTTTAACGCTAAATTTATAGAGAAGCTTAATTCAAAGACTATAAATTTAACAGGTCATATGGTCGATAGGATTCAATTTTTCCAATCAAGCTTTAATGGTAACAATAATTTTACTTATACAATTAATCCTGAAGAATTAAATGATATTATAAATAAACTTAACAAACACAAATTTGCGGTCCTTTGTTTTAACAGTAATAAAAATCCGAATATTGGGCATGCTATCGGTGTTTATGTAGAGCACGATGCGCTTGGGAACCCAAATAAATATAATATATTTGACTCCAATTTAGGAATTTCCGAAGTAACTAATGAAAGTGGAGTATTAAAATCTTTAAATATTTTAAACAAAATTTATAGTTGCTTATATCAAGATCAAATTTCTTGGAATATTCCTTTTGATTGCGAGCAAATTTTATTGGAAAATAACATTATAAGTGCAGATATTGAGTCCTATGATAAAAGCAGTAAAAATCTTCATAAGTTTTGGGAAGCGCTGCAATATGAGGATAATGACCAAGTTGCTGAATTAGCTAAAAGTATTAATTTTATTGCTAAATATGGCTCGGCAGTAATTGATGGTCAAATCCCGTTGATACTTTACCCTCTCCTTTTCAATTCTATTGAAACCATTAAAGCATTTGTAGGTAATAATTCCCTAAAAGGATTGGTTAATAATTTGAAGGGAGTTGAGGAGATTGTTGCTCTTATTATAGAAGCGAGAGAAGGTGATAAAATTGAGATTCTTGAAATTTTAAAAGCCAGACTAATAGAGCTATGCGGTACTAATTCCATAGATTGCAATGGGAAAGGTGCAATTTTAGAGTGCATGGAAAGCCTTAATAATGCTTTAGAATGCATAAAATTGTCGGAGTCTAAAGCTGAAGAGAATATTGATGATACTAAGGAGCAATCTATAGAGCTTATAGCTCCAGCAGAAGGTTCTGTCATTGAGATTGTGTAAGTAGAAATAGAAGAGAGAGAGAGAGAGAGAGAGAGAGAGAGAGAGAGAGAGAGAGAGAGAGAGAGAGAGAGAGAGAGAGAGAGAGAGAGAGAGAGAGAGAGAGAGAG
>JAQSWL010000049.1 GCA_029266655.1 Candidatus Midichloriaceae bacterium
CATGGTCATGATAATTTCAAAATTTCTGAGTTTTGAAACTCCTAATCTGCTTTGCAAGCGTTTACCAAACTACCGGCTTAAGCCGGTAGTAGTTGATAACCTTTCATTGTGAAAATATATTAAACAAGTTCAAAAAATAATTACCTACCTTATATTATAGCTGTTTAACTCTAAAATATCTTGCCTTATTTTGGGGCGTTCAAGGAAAGTATTACGTACCGTGGGATTTACTGTGGGATTTAAAAGTGGAAGCAGGTTGAAAAGGTGTGCAACAAAATGCTTTATTTTTTTATAGAGTAATGCCTTGAATAAAAGGGTAATACTCTTCCTACCACCAACGCAGCCAGTCAAAGCTCTGGCTCAAAAAGGTCTGCACATAGAGGCGCATAATGGAGGGTAGAGTTTCTTGCCATCGCGCCAGAGCTTTTTGCTTAAATATTATTGAAGCAGCTGCAAATACTTTCGGTGTTGTTAGGTAATTTATTTTAAGATTTAGTATTATTCTTTGGGATAATGGAGAAGTTGTATTTTTAATGAGATTTTTTTGTTAATTGATCTATTTCGTGTATGCTAAAAGCTATGTAGATAGGGTTGATCTAATATAATTTTATACCCTGTAACTAAGTAAATTATATGCTGAATGAGCTGATAAAAGTATTACCTGATGAATATGGCTTCAAAAATATTAGATTTATTGGGCAAGCTGGAGGTATGAGCTCCACCAATTACTTTATTGAGGCGGATTCTAAGCAATTATTGCTTAAAATCTATAAATTTAAAGATATAGGCATTATTGAAATAATAGAAGAAATTACTGAGTTTTTGAGGCTTAATAATATACCAGTAGTAAAGCTTTCAGCTACTAAAAATAAAAAATTTCACCTTAAAATAAATGATAAGTATATTTGCATTTATCCAAAGATCGAAGGATGCCTTTTACAGGGAGAAACACTAGATAAAGAGGCTTTATTTTCATTTGCAAGCCTGATATCAGATATCCACAGTTTAGCGCCATATTGTAAAATACCATTATATAATACTAAAGATACTATCAAATCATTTGACAAAATTTATACAGAAGCGCAAAGGGTGAAGGCGCTTATTAAAGAAAGCTCAATGGGAGAGGCTGTTGATAGAATTGCTTATAATTTTATTAACCTAAAGCTGAATATATTGAGAAGTAAACTTAAACAATTTGAATATGTTTTGCCATGTAATGATTTAGTTCACGGAGATTGCCATCCTGGTAACATCTTATTTGATAAACATAAAAAAATTGCTGCAGTTTTAGATTTTGAAACCATGCACTTTGGGCATGCTGTTGAAGATGTCATTCAATATATTTTCTTTGCCTGTTATGATAAAGAGGATAAACCTAGCAATTTACTTAGAGCAAAGTTGTTTCTTAAGTTTTATCAAGTCAAAAGAATTCTAACGGCTGAAGAAATTAAATTTGGGCTTAAATACTATCTTTATAAAATGGTGTGCTCATTTTTTCTAGAAAACAAATTATACTTAGAAAAGGATCCTTCAATTGTAAAATCTATAGAGTGGGAGATGGGGAAAATAAAGTATATGAGCCAAAACTACAAAAATATTTTTAAAAACCTGTGTGCCGCATTGTAAAATACTAGGTAGGGCGTAATATTAAAAATAAATAGCAATTTATAAAATAAACAGATTGATGCTAAATTTGCTTTAAGCAGTTAGTGTTTCAAAAAATGACATTAAGCATAAAATAGTGAGGATTTTTGAAAAATGTAACAAATATTTATCGCTATGCTTCTTGATGCGTATTTTTTAATATAGTATCTTACCCACTGAATTTTAATTAAATTTTGGGTTATTATGAAATACCTTATACCTGCCGTTGCTTTAGCTATCTTGAGTGTAAGCTCTTCAGCTATCGCTGCAACAACCTCCGCTAATCATAACGCAAATAATAGTGGTTTGCGCCCTTATGTTGGATTTGATTATGGTTATAGCCATAAAGAAAATATCACTATATACCAAGGCAATAAAAATAATGTTATTGGGAAATTTTCAGACAAACTTCACTATGCAATCCCTCATATAGGTATTCGTACAGGCAAGCATTTTGGATTTGAGCTAGGGTACTTCCATAACATGTCTCAAGGAAAAACCCGTAGCTTTACAATGGCTGATGGTACTAAATTCATGGTGAAAAAAACAAGAATGGAAGGCCTTTATATTGATGGGAATGCATACCTTCCTATTACTAATAGCTTAGAAGCAATTGGTTCTCTTGGTGTGGCTGCTTATCATGATCGCTATAAAGCAGTCAATGCTTACGTAGCTAAGAAACATCATGCTATGTTGCGTTTAGGTGCGGGTCTACAATATAATATAGACAAAAACGTAAGTTTCCGCGCTATGGCTCGTACACACGGCAACGGATTGATGAGCACAGCTGGTATTAATTTCTCTTTCTAAATAATTATTTAGAGTGGCGCGAGCAATTTATATCAATTGTTTCGGGTTTTGCTAGTGTTGGAGAATTTTTTCAGTTTGGTCATTATTTGGGCGACAGCTTTATAATGATCGGCATGAATAAATTCGTCCCAATCAACATTGTTATATATAGCTCGTGCAAGTGGTGGATTTTCTACTATTGCTATATCCAGCTCTTTTGCAATTTCTTTGATCCTAAGGGCCATCTTATCTTGGCCTTTAGCAACAAGTTTTGGTGCATGCATAGATTCTGGGTCATAGCTAAGTGCCACAGCAAAGTGTACTGGGTTGGTGATGACCAAGTCAGCTTTGGGCATTGCAGAGGAAATTCTTTGGCGAGACCTTTGTATCCGTATGGATCTGATTTTAGCTTTAATTTCAGGATCCCCATCGTTTTGCTTCAATTCATCTTTAACCTCTTGTTTGGTCATTTTAAGATTTTGCAAATACGTATGGCGCTCATATAGATAATCCAGCGCAGCTATTGCCCCTTGCAGCACACAGATGGCGATCATCATTTTGATAGAAATTTTAAGCAAAATTGCCATTATGCCAGCAATAGATACATCATGAATAAAATTTATAAACTGTATCTCACTGTAAACGGCATAATAAGCGGTGCACCCTATTATGCTGATTTTTATAATGCCTTTGAGTAACTCTGCCACAGATTTCCAAGAAAATATTCTTTTAAACCCAGCAATTGGCGAAATTTTGCTTAGGTCTGGTACTATAGCTTCGGGAGAGCTAATGAACCCATTTTGTAAAAAATTACCTAAAATTATGCCTATGATTGCAATGATAAAGGGGATGAGACCAAATATGAATAAATCACCTGAAGCGTTAAGCACTATTTCAATAATATCGCCACCAGCGTAATCCCTCTTAAAATTATAGCTATTGGTAATATAATTGCTTAAATTAAAGGTAACTTTTCTAGAAAGGCTAGGTAATATAAATGCGATAAAAGCCGTGAGCAAGCTTAGCATCACAAAGCTTGTGACTTCTTTTGAATAAACGATTTTGCCCTTCTTTATCGCATCTTCAATACGTTTCTGCGTGGGCTCTTCCGTTTTCTGTGAATCGTCTTGCTCTTCGGCCATTTAATCAATTATTAAAAAATAGAGCATCCAGTTCCACAAAAGCGGCGATTTTCTTTCACTTTTGCAGCATGTTTCCCTTCTTTTTCAGGGGGTGTCTCTTCTGCTTTAATAAAATCATCATTTGCTGGTGCTGGCGTAGGTTTTTCTCCTGCACCTTCTCCAAGGAGGGTATCAATGTTGCCTTTAAACTCAGGTGATGCTTCAGCACTTTGAGCATTGCTATCTTCTTTTTCAGCTTCTGGATCACTGTCATATCTTGGTGTTGGTTTTCTGGGTTTTGTTGCTTGGGCATTAAGTGCATCATCATTAGTTTCAGCAGTATCAGTAACAAGAGTAGCGGAGTCTCGGGGTGTTGGTGTTATATCATTGCTTGGAATAGCAGTATCGTTGTCCTCTTTTGAATTTCCCATAGTAAAACCTCATTTAAGTTGCCAATTAAACTTATATAAGATTTTATTAATATCCAACTTATTTAACGCATTTATCTAACTTTTTTAAAGCGGGGGCAAAGCCTTTTAAAGAGTAGTAATCTAAAGCTGCGCCGCCTGCATCATCTAAAGCATAGCTATGCGAAGTTAGAAATTTTCCACCCATTAACATTTCATTAATTAGGCTTACATCTTCAATGCTAGAATGACTCCAGCTATAATTTGGTAACCCAACTTTTAAGGCATAGGAGCGATTATTAAATTTAAGTAATACCTCTTTATTTGGGTCTTGTGCAAAGCCTGGGGACATACCTAATGAGAATTGATTATGCCCTTTTTTCATCAAATAGAGATAAGCAGGTAGCTTATCATCTTTTACATCTCCTTTAGTTTTGATTGCTTTAGTATAAATTATACAGAGATTTTCATGTTGATTAGAATGAGTGTAATAAACCCAATCGCCAAAGCTACTGCTAGTAGTTGCTGCTATTGCAAATTGCGCCAGAAAAGTACTTGCAACAAAAATAAAGGTTTTAATTGCATGCTGTAGGAGTTGTTTTACAATAGCATTAAAGAAAAATGAATTCATTATTGTTAGAAGTTATGTTTAATCACCTATCAAAAATTATACTATCACTTTTTTTGCTTATGGCACCTGTTTTTGCAATGGCATTCGATACATCTGCGCAATATGCAGTTTTATTAGATTATAGCACCGGTAAGGTAATTTATAGCAAAAACAGCGCAACCCAAATGACGCCTTCATCTATGAGTAAGTTGATGACTTTATACGTGGCGTTTAGTGAACTGAAAAGTAACCGCATAAAGTTAGATGACCTTGTAACCGTAAGCGAAAAGGCATGGCGTGCTGAAGGGTCAAAAATGTTCATTGAAGTTAGAAGTAAGGTGAGTGTCTCTGATCTATTAAGGGGTATCATCATTCAATCGGGTAATGATGCAAGTATTGCTTTGGCTGAATATATAGCTGGTGATGAAGCCTCGTTTGTTGAGCGTATGAATAAAGAGGCGAAAAAATTGGGTTTAGAAGGTTCTAACTTTGCCAATGCTACTGGACTACCTGATCCAAAGCATTATATGACTGCATACGATCTTGCTATCTTAAGCGCTTTGATTATAAGGGAGTTTCCTGATTATTATCCTCTCTTCTCCGAAAAAGAATTTACTTTTAATAACATAACCCAACCTAACAGAAATTATGAAATTGGTGAAGGGGGTATCGATGGTTTAAAAACAGGACATACCTCGATCGCAGGCTATGGTATAGTGGCTTCTTCTATCAAGGATGGTAGGCGACTTATAGCGGTAGTAAATGGGTTAGAGAGTGAGCAAAAGCGCTTGGAAGAAGCTAAAAAGGTGTTAGCTTATGGCTACGGAAATTTTTATAATTTAAAATTGGCTTCGGCTAATGCTTTGGTTGGAAGCACAGCTGTTTGGCAAGGTAAAGATTCAAGAGTTAATTTTATTGCAAGCCATGACTTAGAGTTGGTGCTTCCTACTTCTATAACTTCAGATGAGGTGCAAATATTCCTTAAAACACCGAATTTAGTAAATGCTCCGATTAGAAAAGGAGAGCATATAGCAGATTTTATTGTGAAGATTCCAGGTGAGATTCCTGTAGAGGTGCCGCTTGTAGCGGAAAAGAATGTAAAGCAGGCTACTTTCATAGGGCAACTTTATGGTAATTTTATGGCTAGATTAAGGGGCGTAGGCGACCAGTAGCTATATGACTTTGAAAGTTATTATCAATGCTATTGGTAAAATAACTGAGCGTGAGATCAACGCTCTTAACCAGGAATATATTAAGCGTATAAAATGGGAGATTGCAGTTAATGAGTTGCAACCCGCTCGTCTTGGAAATGAATTAAAGAACAAAACAAAAGAGGCTGAATCACTGTGGCCTTCTAATACAAATAATGCATACGTTATAGCATTAGATGAAACTGGAAAGCAGTTTACAAGTGAAGAGTTTTCACAGAAATTGTCTCAGCTTGAATCAAATGGTGTTGGAAGGGTGTATTTTTTAATTGGTGGCGCGGATGGGCATGCTCAAACAACTAGGCATAAAGCTGATTTGGTTATCTCACTTAGCAAAATGACTTTGCCCCATAAACTTGCTAGGCTAATTTTAATAGAGCAAATTTATCGTGCTTATAGCATTAGTTCTGGGCATCCATATCATAGATAAAGATACCTATGGTATAATTGACGTTAAGGCACTAATACCATGTATGTTGAAAGTATTTTAATTGCTCATATTCCCAACATCTCAGGGAATTTCATTAAAAATGTGTTTTGATATTTCTTACTTTTTTGCATGAGCTTGACCATAAGTGCATCTCAATGTATATTCGTGTCAAATGAATTGTTGCTCGCATAAATGTCTTCCTACATAGATCTAATTAGAAACTTTTCCATAATTGCGCATATTGACCATGGCAAATCTACTCTAGCAGACCGTATTATCGAGATGTGCGGGGGTTTAGAAAAGCGTGAAATGGAATCTCAAGTTTTGGATTCTATGGATATTGAAAAAGAGCGTGGCATCACTATTAAAGCTCAAACTGTTAGACTCCAATATAAAGCTAAGGATGGACAAACATATACTTTGAATCTTATTGATACACCTGGGCACGTAGATTTTGCTTATGAGGTTAGCAGGTCTTTGGCTGCATGTGAGGGTTCAATACTGGTTGTAGATGCAAGCCAAGGTGTGGAGGCGCAAACACTGGCTAATGTTTATCAAGCAATCGATAATAGCCATGAAATTATCCCAGTGCTTAATAAAGTAGATCTTCCAGCTGCCGATCCAGAAAGAGTGAAGCAGCAAATAGAAGATGTAATTGGGCTAGACGCAAGCGATGCTATTAGCATTTCAGCCAAAACTGGGGTTGGGGTAGATGAGGTCTTAGAGGCGATAGTTACTAAATTGCCACCTCCTAAAGGCGAGGTAAACAAAACTCTTAAGGCATTGCTGGTTGATAGTTGGTACGACAGCTACTTAGGGGTAGTTATATTAGTTCGCATGATAGATGGTACTATTAAAAAAGGCATGAAGGTAAAAATGCTTTCTAATAATACTACGTATGTAATTGATAGCGTTGGAATTTTTACTCCTAAAAAGGTTAATTTAGAAGAGCTTAAATCTGGTGAAGTTGGATTTATTACTGCCAACATAAAGCAGGTTTCAGATTGTAATGTGGGAGACACTATCACGGATGAAAAAAATCCATGCGATACAGCTTTGCCAGGATTCAAACCTTCAAGACCAGTGGTATTTTGTGGACTTTACCCATCTGATGCAGGAGAATTTAGCTATCTTAAAGAAAGCCTAGCTAAACTAAGGCTCAATGATGCAAGTTTTGAATTCGAAGCTGAGTCTTCAACTGCTTTAGGCTTTGGCTTTAGGTGTGGGTTTTTAGGGTTATTGCACTTAGAGATTGTTCAGGAGAGGCTTGAAAGGGAATTTAATCTAGACCTTATAACAACTGCTCCAAGCGTAGTTTATAAAATAAACCTACGTAATGGTAATACTATTGAGATTCATAATCCTGCAGATATGCCAGATCCAACTCACATAGAAAGTATGGAGGAGCCTTGGATTAAAGCGACTATCTTTGTTCCAGATGAATATTTAGGTTCAGTATTAAGCCTATGTATTGAAAAGCGTGGGGAGCAGGTTGATATTAATTATGTGGGTAACCGTGTTATGGTTATCTATAAACTACCACTCAATGAAATTGTATATGATTTTTATGATCGACTTAAGTCATGCACCAAGGGATACGCTAGCTTTGATTGGCATGTAGATGAATATCGCTTAGGTGAATTGGTTAAAGTTTCCATTATGGTTAACAGCGAGCCAGTAGATGCGCTTTCAATGATTGTGCATAAAGCAAGGGCAGAATCTCGAGGACGTGAGATCTGTGCTCGCCTTAAAGAGTTGATAGCAAGGCATATGTTTGCCATTCCAATTCAGGCTGCAATTGGCGGTAAAATCATTGCGCGTGAGACAATCAGCGCAATGAGAAAAGACGTAACTGCAAAATGTTATGGCGGTGACGTATCTAGAAAACGTAAGTTGCTTGATAAACAAAAAGCAGGTAAGAAAAGAATGAGACAATTTGGTAATGTGGAGATACCACAATCAGCATTTATTGCGGCACTAAAGGTAGGCGATGACAAGTAAAAAGATTGATTTAAGTAAGTATAAAGGTATAACTTCTGATTCTAGAAAAGTTGAGAGTGGTTTTATTTATGTTTCGATTGAAGGCGTTAAATTAAACGGTGATGATTTTATAGAGGAAGCGATCAGCCGTGGCGCTACTCTTATTGTTGTCCAAAAAAACTCTTCTTATAAAAATGATGAAATTGAGATCCTTAGAGTAGAAAACACAAGAATTAAGCTTGCCAAACTCGCGCATGATTTTTATCAGCCACAGCCGAAGCATATTGTTGCCGTTACCGGCACTAGTGGAAAAACTTCGGTTGCTTTTTTCTATAAGCAGATTGCAGAACTATTGAAGCATAAGAGCGCAAGCATAGGGACTTTGGGCGTGATATCAAATTATATGAAATTTGATATGGATGATACCTTAACTTCTCCCGACCCAATTACCCTTAATAAAATACTTAAAGATCTGCACACGCATGAAGTTACCCATGTGGTTATGGAGGCATCTAGCCATGGCATTTCTCAACACAGAGTTGACGGAATAAAGTTTCAAGCTGCAGCATTTACCAGCTTTAGCCAAGACCATCTGGATTACCACAGCAGCATGGAAGAATACTTTGCAGCAAAGCTAAAACTATTTACTGAAGTTTTGAAAAACGGATATGCAGTGCTTAATGCGGATATTCCAGAATTTGAAAAAATTTCGATCGCTCTTGCTAATAAATCTCAAATTAAAATTTTGTCTTATGGACGTTCTGGGGCTCATATTAAGTTACTAAGCGCGCAAAAACCAGATATCTCCTTGGAAATATTAGGGTCTAAATTTGATGCGAAATTTTATCCAGAAGGAAGCTTTCAAATTTATAACTTAATGGCAGCTATTGGCCTTGCAGTTGCAACTGGAATGAAGCCGCATGAGATTGTAGAAATTTTACCAGATATCAAAGCAGCGCCGGGTAGAATGGAATTTGTAACAGAATTTAATGGTGCCAAAATCTTTGTAGATTATGCCCATAAGCCAGATGCTTTGGAGAAAGCCTTAACGGCGCTCAGACATGAATGTAAAGGCAAAATAATTGTTGTTTTTGGATGCGGCGGCGATAGAGATAAAAGTAAGCGAAAAATAATGGGTGAGATAGCAACAAAGTTTGCTGACACTGTTATAGTAACGGATGATAACCCAAGAACTGAGGATCCATCATCAATACGCAAACAAGTTATGGAAGGCTGCAAGGGGGCCATAGAATTTAATGACAGAGCACTTGCGATAGCAGAGGCTATTAAGTTGTTAAAGCCATCTGATATGTTGTTGATAGCAGGCAAAGGCCATGAAACATATCAAATTATTGGCAAGGAGTATCTGCACTTTTCTGACCATGAGGAGGTGCTGCGCTGCGTTAGGCGATAACCCATTGTAAAATTTAGTATTATTTATTAAAAGGTTATGATATAATTCAGCAAAAAATTGGGTTAATTTATGAAAGAGCGCGTAATAAATCAATTAAAATTATTCCTTGAGCAAAATGGTGATGTTTATAATAATGATTTTGGTTTTGGTCTCAATAACAATAAAATTCATGCATTAGCAGCTCCACATAAAGCAATAATAAACTTATTATATCATAATAAACTTGCTGCTTTAGAAGCTGAATTATTAGCATTTGTAAATGCGGGAGATCATTTTTATGAAATTCGAGATGGCGAAGTAATTTCTAAAATACCGCATGATATATACAAAGTTAATCAAGAAAAATACCTAAGCCCTATATATGATTATGCGTTAAATAAAGCTTTTGATCATTCATTAAAAACAATTTTATACTAAGTTGCGTTCAAGATAATACTGATTTCATCCACGAAAATAATGAAAGCGATCTTATCACATGATTGTTTTTATTTAAGAATACCAATGC
>JAQSWL010000094.1 GCA_029266655.1 Candidatus Midichloriaceae bacterium
TATAAGAAGGTTTATTAAGTCAAAAAATGCCACCCCTGTAATACCATATAAGGGAGTTTATTTGCCTATCGATTCCACATTAACTCCAGAAGATTTCTAGGCGCTTTACTTTAACTGATGTGCATTCCTCAAGCAACTCTTTTAACACGTAAGGCCTGAGACTTACTAACCCTTCCATAATTTGATAATACTCGACTAAATCTACTTTGGTAGGGACTAGGTATAAACATTCTAAGATAGCCCGCTCCAGTGTTGATATAGTAATGCTAAAAGTTTTATCTTCAAATTCTGTTAGGGCTAAACTATCTGGCAAAAATGCACTGCGGTAATACTCTATGGATTCATCCCATTTATAATTTTTAAACCATCTTGGTAAATTGGTCTTAGGCACACCAAAAAGCTGAATTTTATTTTTGAACCTGATGTAATGCCCAGACCCTTGGAGAGCCATGGCGGTAAGCCCACCTACATGCATAGGAACTAAAGCTTGACGCTGCATGGCATATACGCCACCAGACCACGAGACGCTGTCTCCAGCTCTTTTAAACACCCCTTTACTCAAATCTTCGACCCAATGGCTTTTTTGGTAATGTGCTAACAATTGGGTTGATATACCTAGCTTCTTGAGCCAAGCAGCTGTCATCACTGAGTCCTTAGGCCAATGTTGCAACAGATGGTTTATTTTGGTTTCATTATGTATAGTCATGCTATATATATCAATAAAATTAAACTACTGTCAATAGATTCTGCTGTCTCGGAGCATATTACCGCATGTGGGCAGAGAAAACACTAAAAGTCTAGCTACAAAATAAGGATTGCAGCAATTTTGCATCTTGCGTCATTAACCGATCATCAAAATAAAGTTATTGGATTAGGTGCTGGGGCAGTTCATAAGCAAACATCAAGAATAGAATTGTCACATAATCTACATATTATGATTATGTGACGATAATTATGTTGACTAAAATCGTCACATAATTCACAGTGATGATATACGCCAAACTCTGAAAGGACGCAACATGCCCAATACACTTTTTATCGGACGAAAACAAGAGTTAGATAAGCTTAACTCGCTATTTAAAAAGAAATCAGCCAGTCTCGTGGTAGTAAGGGGCAGAAGACGTATCGGAAAAAGTACTTTGATTCAACAATTTGGTAAGCAATGTACCTTTTATCAGTTCTCAGGGCTAGCACCTACACAAGCAACTACAGCACAGGTTGAGAGGGATGAATTCGCCAGGCAGTTAAGCAGTGCAACGGGTCTTCCAGAAATTCGTGCTGATGACTGGTCCAAGCTTTTTCAACTTCTGGCTACTAAATGTGAGAAAGGCAAAATCGTAGTTTTCTTTGATGAGATATCGTGGATGGGGTCAAAGGATCCAAATTTCCTGAGCAAAATCAAAAATGCCTGGGACATATATTTTAAACAAAATCCACAATTGATATTGGTTTTATGCGGCTCAGTGTCTGTCTGGATAGAGGAAAATATTCTTAAGAGTACGGGTTTTGTTGGGCGCATTTCTCTAAATATGGTGTTGAACGAGCTTACTTTACCAGAATCTAGTCAATTTCTAGACAATATTGGGTTTAGAGGGCCTCCTACTGAAAAGTTTAAAATCTTATCTGTAATTGGGGGAGTGCCAAAATATTTAGAGGAAGTTAACCCTGCTCTGAGAGCTGATAAGAATATAAAAGAGCTATGCTTCGATTCAAGTGGTATTTTATTCAGAGAATTTAATGACATATTCGCAGATCTATTTTCTAAACGAAGCAAGCTTTACCAAGAGATAGTTACCAGCTTAATGGATGGAGATGCAGATCTCAATGAGATTTGCGAGATTACAGGGATACCAAAGGGGGGCAATATGAGCCATTACCTGGAAGATCTAATTTTATCAGGTTTCATAACACGCAATTACACATGGCATCTAAAAGATAATACAGAGTCACGATTAAGCCGATATCGGTTGAGTGACAATTATATCCGTTTCTATTTGAAGTATATTGATAAAAATTTAAAAAAGATTGAGAACAGGCATTTTCAAAATGTTGACCTCTATACTCTACCTGGATGGGATGGCATAATGGGGTTGCAATTTGAGAATCTTGTGCTCAAAAACAGAAGAGCTATCATAGAAAAGCTAATGATTTCGGAAAATGAAATTCTTTCAGATAATCCATTTTTCCAGCGCAAAACCGCTATGCAACCAGGGTGCCAAATTGATTATCTTATTCATACCCGCTTTAACAACCTGTATGTCTGTGAGATAAAATTCAGCGCGCGTGAGATCTCATCATCTATTATCGAAGAGATATCAGAAAAAATAAAAAGACTAAAGGTACCACGAGGCTTTTCGATACGGCCGGTATTAATACATGTAAATGGAGTAAGTGATTCAGTTGCACGTAATACGTTTTTTGATAAAATTATAGATTTTTCTGAGCTGCTGAAATAATACCAGGTAAGTTAAAAATGGGTTAATAGGAAGGCCGTGTTAAGCAGTAAAAATCCCAAGATGGTAAATGGAATAGAAAAACCATAATATTGTAACTATGTTAATAATATAAATAAAGTTTAACATTTTTTTAATTTTATATTGATAATTTATTTTCTGCAGCGTAAATTGCACTTGATATTGGCGAATGATAGAATCTCTATACATGAGAGAGATGATGTAATAAATACAAGATATCAGTTTGGCCACTGGGAAGGAGATCTTGTTCTTTTTAGAAAAACCAGAACTAATCTTTTTACTCTAATACCAACTCCCGAAATAAATTGAGCATTAACGCTAATCTTTTTGCAAAGTTACTTGGTAAAAAATTGATGAATATATAGAATATTCAACTGCTTGCATTGCTTCTATATCTACATTAACCTTAGATAACGATACAGCTTTTACAGAATATAAAGAATTAGCAGAAAAGTTAGATGCAAAACTGTACTTCTGTGATCCATATAAATCGTGGCAAAAAGGATGTGTAGAGAACGGTAACGGGGTTATACGAGAAACATTTACTAGAGACTTTAATATTAATCAAATAGATCAGGATAGTATAGATAAAGCAATAGCACGTTTTAATAATCGCCCTATGAAGGTACTAAATTATATGACACCAGCAGAATCTTTTTTACGAGAAAATTTAAAGACGGTATGATTAAATGGAATTTCGCACTTCACTCTTGAAATTGCCTAAACATACTGTTGCACTTCAAAATTGATTCTTCCTAAGCTACCCTTCAATATTCTTTGATGGTCTTGGCGATGGTAGGGAACGAGGCCATATTCTGCACGATAGTATAGGTTTTGTGATCTATAGCAAATTTGATGATACTAACTGCAAATTCATTGATAATGGAAAAAGCCGCATGAAAGAAGAAGTGTTTAAAGCCCTTGGTGATATCCCAGCCTGCCTGCTGCCAATGCCGTTAAAAAACACCATTGAAGGGTTAAGGCAAAACGATAATAAGGAAAGATAGAATAGTTAAAAGCTAGAGTAATGGTTTAGATAATTTGTATTAGTTAAGATTAGATCTAATATGCTCCCGTCTCATCACTTTAGGCACTAAGTGGAAGCCTAAGCCTTTGATGATGGACATAGTAGTGGCGAGGCCTGGTTTCGTTTTGCCTGTGAGCACTTTGTAAAGATTTTTCCTATCCAGATGTGTTCTTTCAGACAACGCCCTTACACCGCCTTGGGCTTCTGTTAAATATCTTAAGGCTAGCATAAAGCTAGCAGTGTCTCCATCTTCCTCGTATGCAGTTGTTGCTGCGTCAAGAAAAGCTTCGGCTTCTGTTGGGTTTTTAAGCTTTTCAACTAGATAATCAGTAAATTTCAAATATTTTCTAGTCATTTAAAACTACTATTTTGGTTCCATCTTCTCCAAAATATATTCTATATCCTGGACCAAAATCTAACCTGAGTTCATATACGCCCTGGTCTAAAAACTTATAGTCACCATAGTTTCCTGATGATAACCTCAATATCCTTTGTTGCACGCGGTGTTTAACACTCATGTCTAGAGATTCTAACCACATTATAAAAGGCTGCTTATCTCTACTATCAGTATAAATAAGAACTTCCTTTTGATTCATTATAGGCATGTGTGCTGGCATCTAATTTATC
>JAQSWL010000050.1 GCA_029266655.1 Candidatus Midichloriaceae bacterium
TTTCTTATAACCGCCCACATCAATGGCGTTCTTCCATCTTTGCCAATTGCGTTTGGATCTTGCTCACACAATAATTTAATCGTCTCAATATTACTGCCCCGAAAGCTAAAAGCAAGATCCAATGCTGTGTTACCATCTTTGCCAATTGCATTTGGATCTTTTTCACACAGCAGCGTAATTATTTTTATGTTACTGTTCTGAGAGCTAAAAGCCAGATCTAACGCTGTATTTCCTTTGTTGTCTTTAGCCTCAACATCAGCGCCTTTCTTCAGCAGGAAATCAACCAATTCTTCTTTCTCATTCATAACCGCCCACATCAATGGCGTTTTTTCATCTTTGCCAATTGCGTTTGGATCTTGCTCACACAATAATTTAATCGTCTCAATATTACTGCCCAGATATCTAAAAGCAAGGTCCAATGCAACAAACCCTTTCATGTTTTCAATCTTAATATCAGCATCTTTTTCCAGTAGGAGCTCCACAATTTCTTCATGCCCATTACTAACAGCATAATGCAAAGACGTATTGCCCTCTTTATCTTTAGCTTCGATATTTGCTTTGTTTGCCAGCAGCAACTCCACTATTTCTTTATGGCCATTGTGCGCAGCAAACATGAGCGGCGTCCCTCCATTATTAGCGACAGCTTCAATATTTGCTTTGTTTGCCAGCAACAACTCCACTATTTCTTTATGGCCGTTGGCAGCAACCCAATGCAAAGGTGTTTTGCCGTCTTTATCTTGTGCATTTATATTGCGGCAATTGGTAATCTTAACTAGATTTAGGTTCCCTGTTTTTACCACCTCTATAAAGCCTTGATCTGTTAAATGCAGTTGTTGTAGGTTTTGACATGCTTCTATAACCTTGTCCCATTGGTTAGTAATTTTTTTGCAATCTATAATGCTAAGTTTTCTTAAAACCTTAAACTTTGTACCTTTCAACCATCCAATATCTTTAATATCATGACTAACATACAGCGTTTCTAGCTTCTTGCATTTTTTAGCTATTATACTTAAAGCTGCTATCGTTAACTGATTGCATCCTGTTATATCTAGCCACTCAGTTCTCTCAGACAATATCTTATTTAAGTCTTTATCCTTAAGCTCAACACAATTGCTTAGGTTTATCCTTTTGAATTCACGAGTAAACTTAGCATAATAATTAACTCCACTAAAATGAGCCTTTATCAGTTCCAATACTTTACGCTGCTTTGCTTTTATCTCTTCTTCATCATCTGCATGCTTCTTCGCTATAGCTTTGAATATATTATTTACAAAGGGGCCGCTACCCATCGATTCCCTACCGTTTATCACCATCTGTCTTATTTCTAAAGGCAGTTCGGCATCTATTATTCCTTCTTCTATTATTTGCTCTCTAATTTTAGGTAAATCATTTATTGTGATTATCAAACTGTTTAGTTTATCGAATGCCTGGATTGGAGTATATATTTGCTGACCAAACTGTTTAGCATTTATTTTTTCTGCCAGGGATGCATAGTATCTAGTTTTAGTAGTCGAATATTTAACTTGCGTTTTCTTTACTACACCTGATTCATCAATACTTATAACTGGTGGTGCAGTTCGTTCTTCATATTGCCCTTTGCTAATGCTCTTAAATCTTTTGCCAGGAGTATTGTTTTTGGGTTCTAAAAATGCTTTCTCATAATGATTTGCTACTTGTAGATACATCATTCGTAGCACTCTAAAGTAATTACTCTCCGCTCCTGCTCCGAAAAGATCTTGCAGCTGCATTAATTTATAACATACATTATTCACTATATTTTCGTTAAAAAGTATGGGTATAGTTACCGTCACCTCTTCCT
This sequence comes from Candidatus Midichloriaceae bacterium, assembly GCA_029266655.1. Classification (GTDB taxonomy): domain Bacteria; phylum Pseudomonadota; class Alphaproteobacteria; order Rickettsiales; family Midichloriaceae; genus JAJTHY01. Next base: position 1,820 of record JAQSWL010000050.1, read on the forward strand.
TTTCACCATGCTTTTCTATCTCATGAACTTTTATTAGATACGACTCTTCACTGGTAAACCACCTATTAAGCATACCAAACTTCTTATCATGGTCATACATCACCTTGTTTAAATTCCTATTATACTCATCCATCGAGATTATTTTTGTAAGCCATGCTATCAATATTTCAGGATTTATTTTTGAAACTCTCTCCTTTACTTCGTCTGGTATTTTTTCTTGCATCTGCTGAGCACAATACACAATAGATTTTAATAGACATACATCCCCCGTAATGCTCTCTTCCAAAAGCCCATGGTCACCATCAATACATATTAACCTACGCTTAACTTTCCCTATTGGATCCCTAGTAGCTTGTACTACATGATTAGCACCCTGATCATCCCCAGGGTTAGTCAGGATTGTTCTTATAAAACTTAACCCAAAACTTTCGCTATCTATGTCTTTCAAGGTATCTTCAGTTTCACAGTCTAACTTAGTTCCTATCACTGTTCTGCTTATCAATACCGGAAACATTTTATTTTCTCGATTCATAACCGCAGCAAGCATACTAAAATGTGCTGTTGTATATCCAAACAATAAATGTGAAAGTGAGCTAACTGCATATTCTGTCCCGGGCGCTTCTGGACATTTTTTTATATGAAAATAATGCCCATTGACCTTTAACTTTACAGTAGGCCTTCTCCCATCTATTTCATGATTATTGAGATCTAACAATTGTTTTTCCACTTCCTCCTTTAAGGACCATGTTCTTAATACACCTTGATGATTTAAAAAAGATAATTTGTGTCCTGCTTTTCCATTTTTATCGCATAATTCTTCTATTGACTTTCTCCAATCCCTCTCACTGCCATCTAAATCAAACCCAACAGCCTTCTCATAATACCAGTTTGCTTGATTTGCATATTCTATATTGCCACTCCTTTCATATTCCTGCAAAAGCTCAACCGACTCTTCTCTTAGTATGGTTGATAATCTTTCTTCTGATTTAACCCCTATTAATTTACCCCACAACTCTACCAGCCTATACAGCGGTTGCATTTGTTTTGCATGAAGCTTTTGAAGCTTTTCTAAGGTGCATACATCGCGTCTGCCATCTTCATTTTCTAGGTATATTACCCCTGCTTCTTCATCTACAAATACTTTCTCTGAGCTGTCTTGCGATGACTCATGTAAGTAATGCGCTTTAATTCTTAGTTCATGTCCTAACTTAAGCCATTTCTTTAAGCCTTTTGCCCTTTCTTTACTAAAACAGTAAAGCAGAAAATCTTCCCAGCCCTCTAGCTTCTCTAGGTCAATTTTCCGCTTCTTACTCTCTGCAACCAGTGCATCTATCTTTTGCTCAGTTATTGTTTGATCTTCACTTATTTTTTCAAGTTTTAAATCATAGTAAGCAAACAACCTATTTACCAATAACATTGGGTATCTGAGTATATCATTTTTTATATTAATTCCCTTGCACCCTTCCCCCAGCTCCAACTTAAACGCTGCCAGCTCTAATTGATTTGTAATTCGTCCTCTAGCGATTTTATTTCTTTTTGTTAACACGTCGTGATATTGTGATAAAAGTTCCTGTGCTTCTTTACCAGAATTGAGTAATAATACATCTTGGATTGCAGCGTGGTACTCCCACTTATCTTTTAATTTATCGTTTTCTAGTAATAACTCCTCCACTGGTCCTATACTGGTATGAAAAAACCTAAAACTTTTTTCTTTCATTTCTTCTAGCAGCTGGCCCTTATCCTCCTTTATCTTGCCCTCGAGTACCTCTTCATGTGCTTTTAAAAATTTTTTTGTTTCTTCCTCAGGGTGCAATGATAGAATTGCTTGAATTACAGCGTGGTAATCCTTCTTATCTTTTAATTTATCACTGTTCAGGCTTTCGATTAATAGCTCCTTCACTTTTTCTATGTTGGTGGGGAAAAACTTAAAACTTGTCTCTTGAATTTCCTTTAGCAGTTGCTCCTTATATCTATTTATCTTGCCCTTGAATGCATCTTTATATGATTCTAAAAGTTTTCTTGTTTCTTCTTGAGGATCTAATGAGAGCATTTCAGCAAGGCACTTCTCCGCTGGTAATCCTCCTTCTCTTAAAATTCTGATTAAATTATATTTCTCTAAACCACTACCTTTAATCTCTGGGAAGAATCCAGCTTTATCATAATGCAACTTCTTATTTTTCTCCGCCTCAGATAGTCCTTGCTCGTCTATACTATCTGGCAAGCTTGGCATTTCTCCTAAGCTTATGATCTTAATTTTTATTAGATCTATTAATGCCCTAAAATATTTCTCACATGCATTATTATCCACTATTTCGTCTTTGAGTATTATCATCAGGTCTATATCTGAGTATAAAGAAGCCTCGCCCCTTGCAAGCGATCCAATTGAAACTATTGCACATTCATAGCCCTCTCCTAATTGCACTTCCGCTTCTCTCACTATATCTTTGAGTAATTCTGCAAAGCTGCTATTCCACTCCTGCTGAACTTTGAGTAAATTATGCTCCGTAGATAATGATAGCGATTGCTTCCTACGAATATCCTCAAGCTTAACCTTATGCTTATCCAGATTCTCTAATTTCCTTTCCCCTCTACAAGCCCCTGCAAATTTAATGAATACCCTTTTTTCTATGGTGAATAATTCTCTTGGTATAAATTTTTCGCTCTGTCTCAGTTGCGCATTATATTTATATTCTCCATCTTCTTGTAATTTTTGGATTATACTGAGTAGCTCATGGTATAAGTTTGTTGCAGCTCTATATTTTCCAGCTTGCAAAAACATATCACCAATTCTTTCAAGCTTACTTATTAATTGCTTATTGCTCCCGTAAGTAGCTCCTTCTTTTTCACGGCTTCCTAACTCTCTCGTATCTAAATTTCCAGGGCAGTTAAGTAAGTCAAGAATTAAGCGGGCCTCTACCTCGTGCAGCTTTTTCTCTGCCTCTCTATATTCTTCAGATCCTTTTTCTTTTCTATATCTTAGTAAATCACAACATTTTACCGCATCAATATATGCTTTCTCTTTCGTCAATATATCAGCATATGTTAATAGCCCATTGTCGTAAGATTTCCCTGAAAGTTGTTTAATCTTATCGTGTGCTAATACTTTTTTCCTTTTTTCTGACTTTCGCGATTTTGGATCGTTTGCCCCTTCTTCATCTTGGTTAACAAATGCTGGAAAATCAGGCAACCATTCCTTGTTTTTTTCACTAAGCAATGGCGACTCTATAATTTTAGCTTTTTCCTCTGCCGCCTCTAAAAAATCTACCCTATCCTCTATTAACCCTTCTACTGAGCTGCTTTTTTTATCTTTATTGCTCACCCTATAATTATATATGAGCCGGTTACACTTCATAAACGCCGCATTAACCTCCTCTGTAAGTTCTGGCATTTCCCAATGCACCTGAAGGGTATGAATAATTCTTAATAACCCTATAGTTATTCTAGGATGTACTTCCTTGGATACTTCCAGCAGCCCTTTCAGCGCTGCTTTTAATTGCCCATCTTCATCTTTAAAAGGTAGCGCATCTGCTCGCACTAATCTTTCATCTAGGATTTCTTTATCAGGTTCTTGAGCTTTTAAGGGTGCGCCACTACTTTTACCTGCATTATCTTGCGTAGCTGTATCACTATTCCCTCCAGCTTCGCTGGGTTTTCCTGAAGAGTTTACATCTTCAAGTTTTTCACCAACTACTAGCGCCTTTCTCACTTCTTCCAAATCAATACACAGTGCTTCTGAAAGATCCTTTAACAGCTCATCATCCTTCTTTTGCTCGCTGGTAATCTTTAATTCTATAAAAAGATCCTTTAACCTGATTTCGCTTTCCTGTAAGCTATCATAAGTACTTCTTGCATAGAGCAGACCATATTCTCTTCTGGCAGCCCTTATATTACATTCGTATTCTTCAAGATTTTTACCTGGGTTATAAAACTCAGCTTCTCCAAAGTTAGCACAACTAGTAAGTATGCCCAAATTCTTGAGGGCAAAAATACCACAGCTTACTAAGCCTTTATTATCAGCTATAGCATTATCTAGTTCTTCGGTTTGCTCTGCCTGGCCTTCTGCCAGGCAGCTTATAGATGTTTCTTCTCCAAAGGCTTGCTTGATATCACTTTCAAAATCATCTCGCTTCTCTCCTAGCGAATCCTTGTATACGCAAGTTATTTTCCCCGCAGCACCATTAAATATGATAAATGCTATCCAGTGCTTGCCTTCGGTATTATAAATCCCTATTAACTTCTTTCCAGTTTCAAGCTTTTCTTTCTTATTTTTTAGGATTTCTTTTGCATCCACACTTTGGTATTGACTCCTTCCTATCGCCTCTATGAGTTCAATATTTTCAAAGTCTTTTAGCAATAGTTTTGCTATCGCTGTTATATCGCTATCTTGATACCAATACCCCAGGCCAGCACATCTATTAAAGGCATTACACAGTTGCGGATTGAAAATTTTTTCTATCTGCCTCGTCTTCCTTGGAAGTAGGTATAGTGAACCACCATACCCCTGCCAATCTTTCTCATTGCGCATTCATTACCTATTCTGAATTATTAGCCCTACATCATTAAACAAATACTTTTCTCCTCCTCTTTCGCTTCTTCTGCTTTTGCTTTCAAATTAGGAAGTATTGCACATAGAGCTTTACCATCTAATACAAAATGCACTTGATCCACGCCTGTTAAAGGCACCGAACATGAGGTTATTAGATTAGCATGGTAATTATTGAATCTATCTAAATCAGATCTACTTTGAAAGTTTATATAGCATTCCAAAAGCAGCCCATTGTGTGTTATCTTGCCACATGCTTGACTTGTTGTGATCCCAACAAGATTTAGCAAGCTTTGTTGCAATATAGTCCCTTTCAGTACGTCGCTTGCAGATACCTGGCAAATGCTTGCTACTTTTGTTAGAAAAAAATGCGTTATCAGCCCATCTTGCTTATCTTCAGGGATACGCCTTATTTCCTCCGCATCTAGCACTGCGCCCCTGGCCATCAACTCATCTACAATATCTAGATAACCTTTTCTTAAAGCAGTGCATAAAGGTGTTTCTTTGGCCCACTTTATTGTAAAGTCAGCACCTTTTTCCAATAACAATATCACTATATCTTTATTCCCTTTATCACATGCTAAATGAAGTGGCGTTGCTCCATAATCATCCAGAGAATTAACATCTGCTCCTTTGCCTATTAACCATTCTACATTTAAAATATGTTCATTATTAATAGCAACGTGAATAGGAGCGCTCCCTTTCTTCTTTTGGTTGATTAAATCTGATGGATAAATGGTGTTGCCCTCCCCTAAATCTATCATTCCTGCTGCTATATTTAAATCAGAGATATCTATTCCATATTTTATTAATAATTCAATTATCTTTGCTTTTTTAGGGCAATTTTTTAACCTTAAAAGGCCTTCAACAACTTGGTAACCTGTTTCTGTCTTTAGGTTAGGATTAGCTCCAAGCTCTAATAATTTCTCAACCATATCTACTTGCAAAGATATGCACGCAACCATCAGTGGTGTTCTTCCTCGAGCATTCTCAAGGTTAACAACCTTCATGCCTTGAGTTTGGCATAAAGTCTCTACCCCAGCTATATTACCTTGTTCTACTAATTTAAATATCTTTTGAGAAGTATTTAAACGTTGTTCTTGTGTTAAATATTCTTCTTGTTGTTCCGGGGTAAGCAAAATATTCACATTGCTTATATCCAACTCCTTTAGATATACACCAATGCTTTTTAGATTCATCTTTCTCAAATCTAGCGTTAGGTCACATCCTCTTAAAGCCTCTATAACCATTCTTAATCTTTGTTCAGGTTCAAAGCCTAAATTGTCATCAGGCTTATCATGTAAGTTTTTCAGAAAAGCTTCTATACATCTTATTTGACAGTTTTCTATATCTTGATCTTTATCAATTAAGATTTTAGCTTTTATTTCTTCTTTAAATTCACTAAACCTTTCAAGTAAAGCTTGTTTATCAGGATGATCTTCAGGGAGTTTCTTTATATCTGCTTCCAATAAACCTAAATGTTCTTTTACATGATTATAAAGCCCATTTAGTGAAATATTAATTGCCCACCATACTACTTCTTCTGATAATTCATAATTCCTTGCAGATAGCATGTGCCTTAATGCTTCTTCTAATTGCTGCCTATCAAGGTGCTCCACTATTGCATTATCATTTCCAATAGAAAAATAACTATATGTATCTTCATTAGGAAGAGCGTTGAGAGTGCTACTTTTTAACGCCAGAATAGCCATATTCATAAATGCTTTATCTGATAAATCTTTAAAATCTAACTCATTCTCAACCCCATAGCATATTAACCTTTCAAAAAGCTTATTAGCACTAATTTGATCTGCACATACCATAAAAGAAGCTTCTAACAGCTCTAGCCTTTTATAAAGCGTTATAATTTCAGCATTAGTTTGGTTGCCTTCATGTTCAAAAGATCTCATAATTACCTCATTTACAATACAATTTAGTTGTTTTTCAGACATAGCAAATGCCACTTTTAGTTCCTCTAAGCTTTTAAAAAGAGCCAAAGTTAACTCAAGATTTTGCTTATCCTTATGTGAGCTCATAAAGCCCTCTTTTTAAACTAATAGTTAATTTATTGTAGAGATTTCAACTATAAGTATTAAAAATACTTTTTTCAACTATTTTATTGTTACTTATATCCTGTTGAAATGTATGAGTAAAGCTCTTAACCCTACAGGTTGGAATTCGATAAACTGGCTAATCTGCTGTATTTTATACATGCATAAAAACTTACTGAATTAAGCATAAAAAATTGACTTTCTAAAAGGGAAAGAATTATATTCACATTTACAATCAATGATTGCAAATTACTTTTACCTGAGGCTGGGCATGAAAATTCGTACTAAGGATTACAGTAGAGAGATAGAAGAAAACATCCTAAAACAGCAGGAAATTACAAAATCTGATCAGGTTATAGCAAAGATAATACAAGCAGAGGAGTTAGCTAAATCAAAGGAATCTCAAGTTATTTATATTCCTGCAAGTGCTAGTTCATTACCTAAGAAAGAAAGGCAAATAACAAGACGCACTCACTTAAAAGAAGGAAATGCTTGTAATCGATATGATGATTTAAGTTATTGGTATGAAGATACTGATATAACAGCGATAGCATCATTACTAATAAAAGATTTTAAAAACATAAGCTTTATTGGAGCGATAGGAAGGAGCCAATATCAAAGTGTAGATGCAAAGAAGATATTAGAAACTAAAAAAGTGGAGTTGTCTGTGGATAAAAGGCTGACAGGCATTTATAACACAGTAGGCAATCACTGGGTAGCATTTATAGTTTTTAAGGATGTAGAAGGAAGTGTAACCTGCTGTTATAAGGATTCTTTAGGGAAAGAAAGAATAGATTTTGAGCAGGATATAAAAGCTGTTTTTACTGAGGTAAAAATAAATTGCCTTCAAAAAGGACAAGCAGAACAAAAATTAGAATATGATAATATTATAAGCGACGGTAAAGGCTTAGTAAGCTGTGGGGTTTTTGCACTTAAGAACTTAAGTATACTTGCAGGATGCAAAAATATTGATGAATGTTGGAGTGCTGAGTATTACAATCCAGGAGACAATGAAATTCAATACAGAGATACTCTAAAGTACAATCGGGAAGAATATGGACTTCTCTATGCAAAGAGTATTTATGATGGATTGCCAGATAACGATAATAGATTAAAGGATTTCATCGATCAGCTAAAGCTTGGGGGTGGAGAAAAGTTAGATGAAAGCTTAATAAGCGAGCTAGCAAAACAAGTAGATGTTAGTGTAGAAGAAATACAAAAGATTATACAAGGAGATGGAAAGGTCTCTTATATAAAAATCGCAGGAAATCCTAGCGAAACAGTGGAAGATAGCAAGTCAATAGTAGATAATAAAACTACCAGTGTTACTAAAAAA
>JAQSWL010000051.1 GCA_029266655.1 Candidatus Midichloriaceae bacterium
TTAAATTTATTAATTTACTAAATATGGATGATTATGGGTTGTTATGCTTACAGCACTTTCAACAGTTATGCCCCAGCGGCGTCGCAATTCTTTATAGAAGTTTCATGCCTTTTTTATACTGCTTTAGCTATATACATGAGATCTCGGGTACCGGAGCATTGAGGCAACCTACAGCAGAAGTAGAATTTCCGGAGAAGTCTAGTGTATGAAGATCACAACTCAATAGAGGAGTCTACCCTTGATTGCCTACCTAAGTATTCTTTACAAGCTTCACCGATATTACTAATTAGGCTATGACCATACCCACTGAAGTACAAAGCAGCAGTGCAAATAGCAGTGGACACTGCCAGAAACATAAAAAATCCGTTTGTGTAAGTTGCGTTATCACATTTAGATTCGCCCCCTATATTTGTACGACCACCGCTCTTAGATGTTGAATCACCTTTGCCTTTTTTACCTTTGCCTTTTTTACCATTCTCAGCTTCGTTTTCAATCAATAATTCAAGTGCATCTATACAATCATCGCTATCAGTAGCCAAGTCCAGAGGTGTGCTGCCATTATTATCTATGGGATTCAAACCAGCTCCTTTTCCAAGCAATAATTTCATTGCAGCCACACAATTATTAGCAGCAGCCAAGTGCAGAGGTGTTCTGCCATCATCATCTCTGGCCTCAAGCCCAACTCCGTTTTCAATCAATAATTTCATTGCAGCCGTACAATTTTCCCTAGCAGCAAAATGCAGAGGTGTTCTTTGCCATTGATCTCTGGTTTCAACCTTAGCTTCGTTTGCAATCAATAATTCAATTGCATCTGTATTACCCTTCTCAGCGGCCAAGTGCAGAGGCGTTTGTTTCCTTTCATCTTCGGCATTAAGCTCAGCTCCTTTTTCAATCAATAATTCAATTGCATCTGTATTACCCTTTTCAGCGGCCAAGTGCAGAGGCGTTTGTTTCCTTTCATCTTCGGCATTAAGCTCAGCTCCGTTTTTAATCAATAATTCAATTGCATCTGTATTACCATTACCAACAGCCCAGTGCAGAGGCGTTTGTTTCTTTTCATCTTCGGCATTAACCTTAGCTCCTTTTTCAATCAATAATTCAATTGCATCTGTATTACCATTACCAACAGCCCAGTGCAGAGGTGTTTGTTTCCTTGAATCTTCGGCATTAACCTTAGCTCCTTTTTCAATCAATAATTTAATTGCAGCCGTACAGTTACGAGAAATAGCCCAGTGCAGAGGCGTTTGTTTCTTTTCATCTTCGGCATTAACCTCAGCTCCTTTGTCAATCAATAATTCAATTGCATCCATATAGTTACGAGAAATAGCCAAGTGCAGAGGCGTTTTTTGCCATCGATCTCTGGCTTCAACCTTAGCTCCTTTTTCAATCAATAATTTAATTGCATCTGTATTACCCTTCTCAGCAGCCAAGTGCAGAGATGTTCCGTCCTTCCAATCTTTGGCCTCAATATCAGCTCCTTTATCTAAGCACTCCTTTATCTTTTCATTGTTTCCATAAGTGGCTGCATTCAGTAATTCCACCCTTAAGAGTCTTTGTTTTTCTGCCTCTTGGCCTGTTCCTATCATAAATTTCCTTTATTTTCAAATTTATAGCAAAAATTATAGCATAAAAAACGCATTAAAGCAATGCTTTATATCAAAACTCAATTTATTTTGAGATTTAGTATTACAGCTTCAGCTATAAAAAAGCTTACCATTGCGTTGTATTTTCCTAACTAGTTGCAAAACGCCATATAATAGAGCTTCTGCAGTTGGCGGGCAGCCAGGAACATAGATATCAACAGGCACTATAAGATCGCATCCACGTACCACAGAATAAGAATAGTGATAGTAACCACCACCATTTGCACAACTTCCCATAGAGATAACATATCTAGGTTCAGGCATTTGATCATACACCTTACGAAGAGCAGGAGCCATCTTGTTGGTAAGAGTTCCAGCCACTATCATAACGTCAGACTGCCTAGGGCTAGGGCGAAATACTGCACCAAAACGATCCAGATCATATCTGCTTGCAGCAGTATGCATCATCTCTACAGCGCAACATGCGAGCCCAAATGTCATAGGCCAAAGCGAACCGGAACGAGCCCAGTTTGCAAGGTCATCTAACTTAGCCAAAACATAGCCACGATTATTTAGCTCATCTTCAAAGCTGTTATTAAGAAGTTCATCTTGAGATATTATTTTCTTTTCTGACATATACTTCTCGTAAATTAAGAGTTGGGAAAAAGGCATAGACGATAGGAAATTTGAAAAAGTGGAAGGAGCGGCAATTGCGAGACCCGTAAGCCTATGCCAATAGGTGCGGACGCGGAGAAGTTAGCTGCAACGCTCCAATTTTTCAAATTAACGGAGTATACTATTATTTCCATTCAAGAGCCCCGCGCCTCCATTCATAAATGAAGCCAACTGTTAGTATAAATAAGAAGAACATCATAGACCAAAACCCCAATTCTGGTAATAGGTTTAGGGTAATTGCCCACGGAAACAAAAATGCGATTTCTAAATCAAATATTATAAACAAAATTGATACTAGATAAAACCTAACATCAAATGGCATTCTGGAGTCACCAAAAGATTCAAACCCACATTCATATGCCGAGCTCTTTTCCGTATCGCCACGCAATCTGGCTACAAAAAAAGGTATGAGTATCATAACTGTAGCCAACCCAAATGCGATAACCAAAAATATGAATATTGGCAAATAGTTCAACAATAGTTCATCATTCATTTATTTAGCCCATTAAATTCCTAGTTGCTGCGGGGAGTCTCACTGTAATACCATCCATAGATGGGTCCAATATAATCTGACACCCTAATCTTGAAGTATGCGTTAGTCCAAAAGCAAGGTCAAGCATATCTTCTTCATCCTCACTAGCAGGGGGCAATTTTTCGAAGAACTCTTTATCAACAATAACATGGCAAGTAGAACAGGCAAGAGAACCCTCACATGCACCTTCTAGGTTTATTTTATTTTGATGTGCCACTTCTAAAAGAGAAAGCCCAACCTTAGCCACCACCTTTTTAGCTTTGCCGGCTTGATCAATAAAGATTACCGAAATTTCGTTCATGGTTCTTAACCCTTTTTAGCTTTACCCTTAGGCTCAGACTTTTTAGATGATTGTTTAGCAACCTCTTTTGCTGCTGCTTTTGCCACAGATGTGTTTAAAACTTCAGATACCATTTCCCTACGCACTCTAATTTGCACATTATCAGCAATTTTAAGATGCAGAATTCCAGCGTCTTCTTCAATTTTAGTTATCTCACCAAAAATACCACCATTAGTAACAACTTCATTACCTTTGCTAACGCCTTGAATCATCAACTGATGTTCGCGCATTTTCTTTTGTTGTGGGCGGATAAGCAAAAAGTAAAACACCACCATTATCAGCACAAGCGGTAACATGCTTGCCCATGGCGAAGGTTGTTTAGCTGCTATATCTGTAACTTCTTGTGCGAATGCAATATTGATGAGGTCTAACATAATTTTAAATTTTAATTAATTTACATTGGCAGAGTATAACTAAAATCGTAATCTATAGCAACATCAAGATTATATGAAAATTTATGATAAAAATTATTTGCTGGAACCTTAATTCCTTAAAGCCAAGAATGCAAATTTTGGAAAAAGTAGTCGCTGAGCATGAGCCTGATGCAATATTAATGCAGGAAATAAAATGTACTACAGAAAATTTTCCATATATGGAACTAGAATCCATGGGGTATAATATAGCCGTTTTAGGGCAAAAAACATTCAATGGTGTGGCCATCATGTCTAAATCCCCTATTGAAGATATAACTCGTGGGATCCCAGATTTTGCGGATGAGCAGGCCCGCTATATTGAGTGTGTGACAAACCTAAAAGGACTAACGCTTAGGCTTGCTTCTGTTTATATCCCAAATGGTCAAGAAGTGGGTTCTGATAAATTTGTTTATAAAATGTCTTTTTTGCGTGCATTAAGGGAGCATCTTCAAAACATTAAAAAGTTTCAAGAAGTATGCTTAGTAGTTGGTGATTATAACGTAGCTCCTGAAGATATAGATGTGCATGACCCAAAAAAACTAGAGGGCAAAATCGGTTTTCATATTGATGAAAGAATGGCATTTCGTTCAATTTTAAATGATGGATTTTATGATGCTTTTAGAGCAAAACATCCAGTCATGCAGGAGTTCAGCTGGTGGGATTATAGAGGGCGGAGTTTAAGTGGTAATGAAGGGATGCGCATTGACCACGTGCTTGCATCCCCCGAAGCTCTCGATAGAGTGTTCGATGTGGAAATACTCAAGGAATATCGAAATCTAGAAAAGCCTTCAGACCATGCGCCTATACTTACTGTGTTGCGTAGTTGATTACGCTTGCTTTAGAAGATATAGTGAAAGCTGTACAAAAAAGGCATATTATATACTAAATCCGGAAAATAAGTTAATATATGCATATATCTTATTGCAAAATCACTTGATAAAAAAGCTATTAATATTGACATATTAACACCTTTTTTCACTGCGCATTTTGTAATAATCTAAGCGCATCTGTTGTAAATAGTTATTCTTCCAATTGCCTTTAGATAAATTGCCTTTAGATAAATTGAAATAATTCTCCACTTACTGACGAAGTCAGTTAAAGCTCTGGCTCAAAAAATTTGTGTATAGTAGGTGCTTCGCACCTGCATATACAAATTTTTTGCCCCCGCGTATAGCCGCTTTACTGCCTCAGTATTATTGAGTTTTCTAAAATACTATTATAGCCACTTAGGCAATTTATTGAAAGACAAGTTTATTGCACTGTCAACAGTTTTGGTTGCCACCCCGGAGGCGTCGCAATCCTTATAGATGTTTCATGCTTTTTTTATACTGCTTTAGCTATAACTTTGTATTAAAAGGTCAACCTAACTCCACCAAGTAGCACATAACCACTGTCTATCGCACCATGAGACTCATTAAACTTGAACACAGACAAACCTGCATATGGCAAGAAACCAGGAGCTAGCTTGTAATCCACATCGAGCACAATATTCCTAAATCTATTCTTCTTAGGGTCTGCAAAACTTTGAGCATTAATATTACCAGACGGTAATGCAGCAGCTAATTGGGAATTCATAAGTTGATATCCAAGAACCTCAATCCCACCAGCCCTTCTGCTTTCCATAGCGCTAACAGAGTAGCCAAGTTTCTCAAGGTTCTGGGAAAAGCTTACAGTGTAATAGTAGCTGCCATGGCGGCCGCCAGCTGTTTTTTGTTTAAGTGTTAAAGAATCCATCCAGCTACCATATGTAGAGCCAAGCTTCATATTTTTATAATTAAACATGAGTCCAGCTTCATAAGAGCGCAGGTTATTCATATATGCAACTTTAGACTTACCATATTCCCCAGCAAGGCCAGTTTTTATACCAAAATCTTTAGAGAATAATTTCTTATTCTCATACATGAAGCCGCCGCTTACTATATTGCGGTATGTTGCAGGGTTTCCTTGTCTATCATCTTGAGGACCTGCATCTCTTGGAGCACGATTTGAAACTGTACCCGCAGAGTCTAAGTCTGGAATGAATGCTACACCAAGAGTTAGCTCTGGAACTGGCTTAGTAAAGAAATTAATTTTTGGAGCATCTGAATAATAGTGTCCAGAGTAATTACTCATGATATTTGGAGATACAATAAACTCAAGGCTTCTAGTCTCCTTTTCTCCACCAGGAGCCAATTGAGCAATAGTTGCTCCTCCCGCACCAGGTAAAGCCGTTTGGTAAATCCTTGATGTCCTCATGCTTCTATCGCTAACCCATTGCGACCAAAAGCCATCAATACCAAATGTGCCTTGCATGGTATTTACTGTGTCCATTTCAAACAACCCACCAGCACCAGGTATATTACCCGCCTCTATACGACCAAATTTGTTATGCTGAACATATACCTTGGCTTTGTCGCCAAAGTAAATTTCTTGATTGGTTGCAACACTAGTGTCTCCATGGGCTCTAATGAATCCGCCATAAGTAAAGTCAGAATTTACCTTGCCATTAATCTCAAAATCTAATGTGGTGTCATTTACAAAACCACGATCATTCATTCTGTTTGAGTTAGAAGGAGCTGCCGGAGAAGAATTGCGGAATGGTGCTTTTTGCTTAACAGAGCCAGCCTGGAAGTCTAATTTTCCAGTAACCTTTATCTCTGGTGCTTCAGCTGCATTTGCTGTTTGCGCTATTAACGCAGCTGCAATTATCATCCCAAACTTCTTCATGATGCTTACCCATTATTAAAACTTTGGGCTTAAGTAGTAACAGAAACTATAATTTCCGCAACGTTAAAAATAAAACACCATTCATAAAAACCACAAGCAGTTGACTTGTCTAGAATTTATCGACCACTGCCACTAAATTTTTCACCGACTGCACAGAATCATCAAACATCTTTTTCTCTTCCGCACTTAGTGGTAGGTCAATAATGCGCTCTACCCCAGCGCTTCCAATTATAACGGGAACACCAACATAAAGACCTTTAACGCCATATTCTCCATTTAGTTGCGCGGCACAAGGTATAAGCCTTTTGCGATCTTTCAAGTAAGATTCCGCCATCTCTACCGCTGAAGTTGCAGGCGCGTAATAAGCTGAACCCTTTTGCAACAATTGAACTATTTCCGCTCCGCCATTGCGAGTGCGGGTAACAATATCGTCCACAGCTTTTTGAGTTATCCAGCCCATTTTAATAACGTCAGGCAGCGGTATGCCGCATACAGTTGTGTAGCGTATCATAGGCACCATAGAATCGCCATGCCCACCAAGAACAAACGCGCAAATATCTTCCACCGATACACCAAGTGCGTTAGCCAAAAATAATTTAAATCTACCGCTATCCAAAACTCCGGCCATCCCAATTACTCTATTTGCCGGCAGCCCACTAAATTTTTGCACTGCATATACCATGGCATCTAAAGGGTTTGTAACCACAATTACAAAAGCATCTGGAGCATTATTCTTAATACCTTCACCAACTGCTTTCATTACCTCTAAATTTACATTAAGAAGGTCGTCCCTACTCATGCCAGGCTGGCGAGCAATACCCGCTGTAACAATTACTACATCAGCCCCTTTTATATCTTTGTAATCGGAAGTACCCACGAATTTAGCATCATATCCTTCTACCGCGGAACTTTGCTCTATGTCTAAAGCTTTGCCGGCTGCTACTTCACCGCCACGGTCCAATATCACTACATCTCCAAAGCCTTTTAAACCGCACAAATGAGCGATTGTGCCTCCTATATTGCCACCACCTATTAATGCAATTTTGTTACGCATAAGGATAATCCTCTAAAATATATTAAATACTGTATTTATGATTATAATCCGATAAAACAACATACAGCAACTATATTTTTCGAATCCATTCTTGAAAAATGGCAAGGTCCCACTATATTGAAGGATATAATAATAAGGATAAAGATATGGCAAAGAAAGAAAACCCCACCCCTCATTCACACAAAGTTAAGCCAGAATTGGCGGAGATTGCTCAATTAACTGAAGAAAACGAGAAGCTTAATAAGCAGCTTATGGTGCTGGCTGCAGACTATGACAACTACCGCAAGCGCATAGCCAAAGACATTGAAGAAGCTACAAAATATAGCATCTCTAAATTTGCTAAAGATCTTATTGATGTACTTGAAAATTTACATCGCGCAGAAGACAGTATAAATACTGAAGATCTTGAATCTAACAAAACCTTGAAGCAAATTTTTACTGGTGTAGAACTTACTAAAAAATCTCTCATAGATATCTTTGAGCGTTATGGCATAGTGCGCATAGATCCGATAAATCAGCCTTTTGATCATGATTTACATCAGGCAATCACCGAGGTAGAAAGTAAATCGCATGAAGCAGGCACCGTAGTTCAAGTAATTCAGGCTGGTTATACCCTACATGGTAGGTTGATTAGGCCTGCATTAGTAGCTGTTGCGCGGAATTAGATAATTATAAGGGCTCATCCAGCCCTTAAGTCATCACTTAATTTAGGAATATCTCCAATTTTCTAGAAACTCTAAATAATGGGCTTTACTATTGGAATTGTTCATCATGAATGCGTGAAGTTCCTCTATAGCGCGCTCGTAAGATGGCTGGCTAATGTTAGCAGAGTGGCGCATGTATGAAAGGTATATCAAATAAGTATTGGCAACATCTAATTCGCAATAGTCACGTATTTCTTTTAGTTTACCATTTTTGTGGAGGTCCGCTACTTTACTACCGTCAACATCTAGCTTTCCAGGAAGATCAAGCAATGCGCAAACTTCATTCATCCTGACTTTTGCAGATGCGCCAAAGTCGGAAAGCACGTCTAAAAGGTCGCAATGCCAATCAGCGCTATATCTTGAATTATAATTATTCCACTTATCACCATCTCTATAAAGCCAAGCTGCAGAAATGCCATATTTCATAGCCCGATATTTAAGTACCGGCAGGTCAAATGTACGACCATTAAAGGTAACCAATCTAGGCCTCAGCCCGCCAAGGTGCGCAAAGAAGCTTTTAATAAGCTCTTCTTCGCTGAAATTATCCTTACCACCCGCTCTTAAATCAATTAATCTGTAAGCTTCCCCACCTTCTTCATATGATATTTCCGCATGTAAAAAAGCAATTGCAACAACTTTATGGAATAGCTGTCTGGCGAATGCGTTCTTTCCATCAGTAATATTTAGGTGATATTCCTCAAGTTTCTGCGCCACTTCATCATCACTCAAATCATGAGGTAGCTTCAAGAAGCCTCGCGCCATATCTGTGTCTATAACGGTTTCAATATCAAAAGTGAAAATATTTTTTCTTGGAAGCATTTATCAACCTTATTTAATTTCATCCCAACCAGTAATACTAAATTATAAATTGTCAAGACTTGAGCCTACATTTCGCTTGCAAAAAATGCCATCGACATATAGTATTTTACATAGACCCAGGAGGTTATAATGGCTTGGCTAGACCCCTTAATTTTAAGCAGAATTCACTTTGCATTCACTATTTCCTTTCACATAATATTCCCATCATTTACTATTGGGCTTGCTGCTTGGTTAGCTGTTTTAAAGTTTCTGCATCTTAAAACTAATAAAGAGATCTATTCTCAAATATATCAGCATTGGATAAAAATCTTCGCGGTATCTTTTGCCATGGGGGTTGTTTCAGGCATTTTACTCTCATATCAGTTTGGTACGAATTGGTCTGTCTTTTCTCGAAATACTGGCAACGTACTAGGGCCGCTAATGGGATACGAAGTATTAACTGCTTTCTTTTTAGAAGCATCGTTTCTTGGCATAATGTTATTTGGACATGATAAAGTGAGTAACCGCATGCATTTAGTCGCAACTCTTATTGTAGCAATTGGCACTGTAATTTCTGCGTTTTGGATACTGTCTGCTAATAGTTGGATGCATACCCCAGCAGGCTATAGAATAGATGAGAATGGCGTTTTTTATCCAACAGATTGGGTGCAAGTAGTTTTTAACCCATCTTTTGTATACAGATTCATTCATATGGTTCTAGCTGCATATTTAACAACTTCCTTTGTTGTTGCTGGGGTTGCTGGGTATTACTTTATCAAAGGCATACATAAGGACCATGCAAAAATCATGCTGGGCATGGCTATGATTACAATATCTATACTTAGCCCTCTACAAATATTTGCAGGTGATCTTCAAGGCTTAGGAACTTTAAAGCATCAACCAGTTAAAGTAGCAGCTATGGAAGGTATTTGGGAAGATGAAGTAGGTGCTAATCTGAGGTTATTTGGCGTTCCTGATGAAGAAGCAGAAACTACAAGATATTCAGTGGAAATACCATATGCAACTGGTTTGATCTTAACCCACTCATTAACTGGTGAAGTAAAGGGATTGAAAAATTGGCCTAAAGATGAGCGCCCACCAGTTGCCATTGTGTTTTACGCTTTTAGAATTATGGTGGGCTTAGGATTTGTAATGCTCTTTATTGGCATAGCTGGTACATACTTATACTTTAGGGGTAAATTATTTGAAACTCGTTGGTTTAATAAAGCATGCTTACTTTGCTCACCTATTGGGTTTATCTCAATTCTCTCTGGCTGGTTTGTAGCTGAATGTGGAAGACAACCATACGTGGTTTATGGACTACTTAAAACTAAGGATGCAATTTCTCCTGTGCCAGCCGAAAGCATTTTGTTTTCTCTCATAACTTTTATTTGCGTTTATTCAATGATTTTTGGATTTGGTCTTTATTATGTTATAAGGCTAATGCGTAAAGGGCCAGACGTTATAGGTGATGTCACAATTGGATCGCATAACATAAAAGATCCGATTGCGGTTATAGATGTGAAACCAAAAAGAGGCAAAAATGTTTGATTTATCGCATATAATGAATTTACCTCTTATATGGGGCGGCATAATAGCTCTCGCTATTTTCATGTATGTATTTTTAGATGGCTTTGACTTAGGTATAGGAATCCTCTTTCCTTTTGCGCCTTCTGATGCTTGCAGAAAGAGAATGATTAATTCTATAGCTCCATTTTGGGATAGCAATGAAACTTGGCTAGTACTTGGTGGTGGTGGTATTTTTGCAGCCTTTCCACTTGCTTACTCTATTTTGATGCCGGCTCTATATTTACCAATAATGCTTATGCTGGCGTGCCTAATTTTTCGCGGCGTTGCTTTTGAGTTTCAGTTCAAAGCCAGATCACATAATGCAATAAAATTGTGGGAGTATACTTTCCACTTTAGCTCCATATTGGCAGCTTTTTTTCAAGGGTTGATGCTAGGCACCGTTGTGCAAGGCGTACGCGTTGAAAATGACGCTTTCTCAGGGGGGGCATTTGATTGGATTTCACCATTTGCATTTATGAGCGGTTTGGCAGTGGTTTTTGGTTATGCTTTAATGGGAGCTAATTGGATAATATTTAGGACTGAAGGTGCTACCCAGGCTTGGGCTCGAAAGTGCTCTACTTATGTGTCGATATATGTTTTGGCATTTATGGGGCTAGTGAGTCTTTGGATGCCTTATATAAATGAAGGTGTTAGTCAGCGCTGGTTTAGCTTTCCTAATATTGTATTTTTAAGCCCCATTCCTATAGCAGTTGCAATAGTTTTCTTTATGCACGAACGCGCATTGAGGCAGGAAAAAGATTTAGCACCATTCCTTCTTTCAATCGCATTATTTGGGCTTAATTTCTTTGGCTTAATAGTGAGTATATGGCCATGGCTTGTACCATATAAAGTTGACTTATGGCATGCTGCCGCTGCACCAGAGACTCAATCTATTTTGCTCGTAGGAACGCTGGTATTATTGCCTATAATATTATCTTATACAGCTTATGCTTATTATGTATTTAGAGGGAAAGTTTCTGAAAAAACTATGTACCATCATTAAACCTATTAAACCTTGGGTTTGGTTCATCCTATTATGGGCTGGTAGCTTGCTGACTTTCTCTTTACTAGTGTACTTAATAAGATTCTTTGGTTTGGCATTTTATAATCTTCTTCCATGATACCATTCAGACATCCAAAGTTGTAAAAATCTGAAGCTACCCTCTTGCTCTTGATAATTTAGTGATGTATAAAATTCTTATGACATGTATTAGTTCAGTTCAATTTTAGTGTAATTCGTGGTGCAGATGGTAGAAAAAAGGTTATTTAGGGTTAGATTTCAAATATTTTTATGGATTGTTACAATCATTTCCATAACCTTAAACGCTTACCTTATTACCTCTAAAGTTTCTTCATATACAGATGAAAATGACCTTTCCGCAGAGATAGATGAACTCTCTCTAGAAATGGCGGATGCTACAGAAATTCCAACAAGCCAATGGATTAAAGATTCAGACGGTATTATTTCTATAGATGTAAATAAATCAGATAAGCTAAAAACACTTTTTTCGTCTGCAAAAATTAGCGAAGGAGTCGTTGATAAACTTTTGGAATCTATAAGAAGCTCTACATATCTTACGCAAGCTAAAGCTGGCACTCGCATCCAAATACACACAGATCAAGACGGCAGCGCAAATACAGAAATTATACCTAAGAAAGTGGTCTTATATCTAGATTCACATAAATTAGAAACAAAGCTTAACTCGGCTTTAAATGTTTATGAAACCAAGAGAATACCTTTGCCACTAGAGTGGCAAGTTAAACTAGTTTCTGGCACTATTAATGGTAGCTTATTTTCTTCTGCACGCAGGGCAGGCGCTGAACCAGCTGTAATATCGCAGCTAATAAACTTATTCAGCTATGATGTTGATTTTCAACGTGACATTCATTCAGGTGATCAATTTAAAATTATGTACGAGTATCAAACAGATTATCGTGGTAAAATCGTAAAGAATCCAAAAATTCTTTATGCAAACGTTAATTTACGCGGATCGCAAAAAGAGCTTTATAGACACACTGGTAACGTCAGCGCTGTTGAATACTATGATAAAAACGGCAATAGCATTAAGAAGTCTTTATTAAAAACTCCAATTAATGGTGCTAAAGTTACCTCTAATTTTGGACTTAGAACTCATCCTGTGCTTGGGTATTCCAGAATGCATCAAGGTTTAGACTATGGCGCCCCTAAGGGAACCCCGGTACTGGCTGCTGGTGATGGAGTTATTTCTTTTGCTAAAAGTTTAAGCCGTGGTTATGGAAAGCACATCCAAATTAAGCATACAGCTTCGTACTCCACTTTGTATGCACATCTAAGCAGGTTTGCCAGTAATGTTCGTGATGGCTCTAGAGTTAAACAGGGTCAAATAATTGGTTATGTAGGAGATACAGGTCTAGCTTCTGGCCCTCACTTACACTATGAGGTTATAATAGATGGAAAGAAAGTTAATCCAGCAAAAATCAAAGCCCCTAAATTTTTCCCACTTAAAGGAGTGGACTTAGTAAAATTTAAGGATAATGTTCGTAAATTAGAACAAATGGTGGCCGAATTAGATGATAAAAAAGTTAATGCGGTTGCTTTCAACAATCCCAAAAAATAAATAACAATGAATCTAAAAACTGTAAAAATAATTATTTTCAGCGCTCTATTTTTGACCACTTCTTGCGAGCAAAAACCAGCGCCTTATATAGATAAAAGCAATATAATCTTTTCTAAATCTGGCAGCAGAAATGTTCATGAGCAGATAAAGAATAAACACTCTGAAAACATGCAAGATGCTTTTAATGAAGCCCCACAGGAGCAGGAAATTATCGAAACCAAGCTGGGGGCCCTAGATTCAGATAAACCTACTAAGGAAATTGAAACATCACAAGCGCTTGACAATAATGATTCAAACAAATTAACCGACATGGATTTGGAAAAGCAAATAGATGCAAAGAAAAAAGATCCAGAAGCGAGTAATCAAGTAGTGGCTTCATCTGGTAGTTCATATAAGACCCCCTCACCTCTTAACTCTCAAAAATTTGAATGGCCAGTAGAAGGCAAGGTGCTCAGCCATTATGGTAAAACAGGTAATAAATTTAACGAGGGCATTAATATAGCAGCGCCTCTTGGTTCGCCTGTATCGGCAGCATCTGATGGAAAAGTAGTTTATATAGGCAACAACGTCGAAGGATATGGAAATTTATTAATTATAAAGCATGATGGCGACATAATGACTGCTTATGCTCATCTTAAGGATATAGTAGTTGAGCGTGGGGCTCAGGTTAAGCGTGGCGAAAGCATTGGTTCAGTTGGCCAAGTAGGCAATGTAAGAGAGCCACAGCTACATTTTTCTATAAGAAAAGGTAAAAAAACCATTGATCCAGAAAAGTCTTCGTAAGTAACCTCAGCTCGATATAAGAGGGCTGTAAGCTATTGATAGCAAATGATTTGCTTAATATTTGATCTTCAAATATAGCTAAGTTCACATAAAAGAGTCATGGTTTTAAGTTGAGTGTTATGCTATGATAATGCATCAAGTATAGGTGGCAGGAGATGACATATTCAGT
>JAQSWL010000052.1 GCA_029266655.1 Candidatus Midichloriaceae bacterium
TCGCCGCCTATCAATGCGCTTCGAAAAGCTAGACTGTACTTTTATGGGTTTTATAGCAATGGCTTTGATAAAACTCGAGGTTTGTTAACAGTGCCTAAAAGCAATCCGTTTGAGGCACTTTATCATCATTGTTGCTACCGTTACTTACTAAGCAACCAGCATCTGAATCATTAGGGGAATCCGCATAACTTTTAGTATTTGGGTCAAATTCTCCGCCTATCTTTAGAAGAAGCTCAATTGCCTCTGCTGACCTAGCAAAATCTATAGGTGTTTTACCCTCATTATTAAGCGCATTAGGGTTTGCACCACTTTCTAGCAATAACTTTATTACCAGCTTACCTTGTTCAAGGCGTACTGGAACTTCGTCTTTATAAAAAGTTCCATAATCAAACTTGGTGTAGGCTGCTGCAAAATGAAGTGCTGTGTTGCCAAAGTTATCGGTACCATCAACATTGGCACCTTTTTTTACCAAAAGCTCTATTATTTGAACCTCGCCGGTAAATTTATCCTGATGAATATTTTGCATTACTGCAGCCATCAGCGGTGTTTCACCTTCATAATTGGCAGAATTAACATCAGCCCCTTGCTCAATTAAAGAATTTACTTCTTCGAGATTATTGCTTTCTATTGCTGCAAATAAAGCATTGGTTAGGGAGTGGATTGCTTTAGTCATTTTTTTAACCATTGTTAATTAACATGCTGAATTATAGCATATTTTTATAAAATAGCAAATATTTATGTATTTCCAACAATATTGCCACGTAATTTATGCCTAGAATGATATAATAAAAACTACTTAAACAACACCAGACTAGCAGCTTCTGCAGCTGTTATTAGCCAAGCTGGTGCTAAAATATATAGAACATTAAATGCTACGCCTAAAAACATAGTGGACTTAATTATAGGAGAAGCAGTCAGTTCAAGCTTCTTATTTTGCACATCAAAGTAAGCAATCTTTATAATTTTTAGGTAATAAAAAGCAGAAATTACGCTAGCAATTACAAATGTTACCGCTAGTGAGTACATCTCGGTTTTAATTAGCGGAATCAAAACATAAAACTTTGCAAAGAACCCAGCTAAAGGTGGGATACCTGCCATGGAAAGCATTAGCGCTGCAAGACCTAAAGCCACACTCGGGTGTGATTTAGCCAAACCTGCTAAGTCATAAATATCTTCTATTAGTTTACCATCTTTCTTCAGCAGTAATAAACAAGCAAATGTCGCAAGTGTCATTGTGAGGTAAATTGCCAAATATACTAAAACGCCTTGCACCCCTTCATTTTCCGCAGTTACCACTCCAGCCAACATAAAGCCAACATGGCCTATCGAACTATACGCTAAAAGGCGTTTGAAATTATTCTGCATAATTGCACCTAATGCACCCACAAACATCGATGCGATAGAAATAGCCAACGCAATCTGCTGCCATTGGACATATAATTCTGAAAATGGATCAAGCAATAACTTAATTAAAATTATAAATCCTGCTACCTTAGGTGCTGAGGCAAAGAAAGTGGTAATGATAGTTGGCGCACCTTGATAAACATCTGGCGTCCACATATGAAACGGTGCAGCAGATATTTTAAATGATATGGCAACGATTATAAACACCAGCCCAATTAAAAATCCTATAGGCATGGCTGTAGATTCAGCATCAGAACTGATGGTGACATAATAGTCATAGATGCCATCAAAACCAACTGCACCAGTGAAACCGTATACAAAAGTAGTGCCCAATAAAAATAGGCCTGAAGCAATCGACCCTAAAATAAAATATTTCATTCCAGCTTCAGTAGATTTAGAACGGTCTCGGTCAAAAGCCGCCATTATATAAGAAGGTAAGCTCATGAGCTCTAAGCTTATATATAGAGTTAAAAGTGAGTTAGCACTAACCAAAAACATCATTCCCGCAGTTGAAAGCATTATCAATACTGGTAATTCAAATTTGCGTTTTTCATGAAGCGTTAACAAAAGAACAAATGCTGATGCTAAAACAATTAGCATTTTCCCATAGCCCACAAATGCATTAAGCTGCATCATACCGCTGAAAGCTTTGGCATCCACCTGACTAGCCTTGATTGTAAAAAATGCTACGGTTATCGTGATTGCTATAGCAAAAATAGGAGCAAAGCGATTCCAATCAAAGGCGCCAAGCATAAGAACGCTTATCGCACCCAATACCATTATTACTTCTGGAAGAAATAAAGACAAGCTTTCACCAATACTAATATCCATCATTTAAGCACTTAAAACTTATAATCCACATCATTCTAACTTCTAATAAGCAACACGCAAGATTTTTATGTATTATACAGCAAGAAACTATGGAATTATTCCCGACTTTTGGATACTGTACTATGTGAAATTATTGATGAGATTTATATGAGTAATAACAATTCATGGCACGCAACAACTATTATCTGCGTGCGAAAAGGAGGGGAAACTGTAATTGGTGGCGACGGCCAGGTAAGCTTAGGACACACCGTTATGAAATCTACAGCCAACAAGCTTAGAACCTTAGCTGGGGGTGAGGTTGTGGCAGGATTCGCTGGCTCTACAGCTGATGCGTTTACCCTTTTTGAACGCTTGGAAGCTAAATTAGAAAAACACCCTAAACAGCTGGTGCGTGCTGCGGTTGAATTAGCAAAAGATTGGCGCACAGATAAATATCTGCGACGTTTAGAAGCGATGCTTATAGTTGCAGACAAGGATATTATGCTAATGGTTTCTGGTAATGGAGATGTTTTAGAGCCTGAGGGCGGGATAGCTGCTATTGGCTCCGGAGGCAACTATGCATTAGCGGCAGCAAGAGCTTTGATTGACCAAAAAAGTTTAACCGCCCGCGAGATTGTTGAGAGATCTATGAAGATTGCAGCGGATATATGCGTTTATACTAACCATAACATAAGGATAGAGAGCTTAATAAAATCTAAGGAACGTTAGTTATGGATAGGGCCTTCTAAGAAGGCGCGCAACCAGCTGAAGTATAAGTAGTGTCATTGCAACAAATACAAAGTGGTATTTGGAGGCTCTTGCCGATTGTTCACGTTGTGCAAACTATTTAACTGCTTTTCTCTTCTCACTTTGTCAAAATCTGGCAGTGCTACCTCAACTTATTTTGAGATTTGGTATAAAATAAATGTAAAGAGATAGATATTATGCTATACTCAGCAGAGTAATTTAAAGATATAGAAATGCCAAATAAACCGTTAATAAGCTTCGACTATGCAATAAAGTACCTCCTTAAGGACAAGGGAGATTATGAGATTATTGAGGGTTTTATCTCGGCATTGCCCAAGTCCCAAGGCGAAACTAAAAAAGACGTGAAAATTATTGCTTTGTTAGATACTGAAAGCAATAGAGAAGAAGATATTAAAACTGGTATGGTAGTAGATGCGACAAATATTTTTCTGGTATCCAAAGATATAGATATTGGCACAGTTTCTAAATTAACTAGTTTGCCTATGGAAGAAATAAAAAATTTTAATGCTGGTTAGTGCTAATTATGAAGAAGTACATAATATGATGCTTTACAGCTTATATTTTTTAATTACATGGTGCGCTAATCCATTTATGTACCTCGTGCTTGCAAGGAGGCTTAGGGCAGGCAAAGAGCATGAAGATCGCTATACAGAAAAACTTGGCAGGTATAGCGTAAAGCGTCCGCACGGCAAACTGATATGGTTCCATGTTGCAAGCGTAGGTGAGCTCAACTCAATTGCCCCACTTGTTAAAATTCTAGAAGAAAAAAACTTAGTATTGATAACTACAGTTACTCTTAATGCATCTAAGGTTTTTAAAAAAGCAAACTTTAAGCATGCAATTCATCAATTTGCTCCAATTGATACCCCTCAGGCTGTAAAAAGATTTTTAAATTTTTGGAAGCCAAACGTAGGGGTATTTGTGGATTCAGAATTATGGCCTAATCTATTAAGTGTTGCTGCACACAGAATGAGCTTAATAAACCTTAACGGTAGGTTGTCGGATAAATCTGCTAAAAATTGGAGATATTTTTCTAGCTTTGCAACATATTTGTATGGGAGATTTTCAAAGATTTTGCCATGCTCTTATGACGATATGCATAAAATTTCTAAATTCGTGCCTAGTAACAAGTTGGATTTTATAGGTAATCTCAAGCTTGCTGCAATTGCTAATAAACCTAAGGAAGCTGATCTTATCCCATTTAAAAAAACGCTTAAGGGTAAACTTATAATTGTTGCTGCTAGCACTCATCCTGGGGAAGAAGCTGTAATTCTTAAGGCTTTTGAAAGAATTAAGCAGGAGCATACCAACTTGTTTATAATAATAGCGCCCAGAAACCCATCAAGAGGTCATGAAATTCAGGAGATTTGTAAGGACATAGGTCTTAGGTCTAGCATACGGGGTACTAGCCAACTGCTACCAAAACCCACAGACGATGTTTACATAGCCGATACAGTAGGAGAAATGAACCTTTGGTATACTTTAAGCGAGGTTGCTATAGTTGGAGGATCTTTCGTTCCACACGGCGGGCATAACATAGTAGAGCCAGCAAAGCTCATGAATGCAATTATTATAGGAGAATACACCGCAAATTTTAGGGATATAGTAAGCCATTTTATTGAAAATGAAGCTGTTGTAATTGCAAAAAGTGAGAGCATTGAAACTAAATTGGCTGGGCTAATTGAAGATAAAAATTTAAGAAATGCGCTTTCTTCCAAAGCACTCTCAATTTCAGATGCTGCTTCGGTTTTACACACTGCTCGTGCAATTATAGAAGAGTATATCTCTCCCGTAAATTAAGAGTTGGCAAAAGGTATAGACGACAGGAAATTTGAAAAAGTGGGAGGAGCAGCAATTTGAGCACCGTAAGCCTATACTAATAGGTGCGGACGCGGAAAAGTTAGCTGCGACGCTCCAATTTTTCAAATTAACGGAGTATATAATGATTATCAGTTATTAAAAGTGTCATAGCTTTTAAAATAGTTATCTATCTCTTGAAGAGCATCGTTAGCGACGCTTTGGTAAAAAGCTTCAATATTTGACTTTGGAATAACATTATATTCCATAGTCTTTGACCCATTATCTGTTGAAGACAAATGCTGCAAAGTTACTTTAAATTTATCACCTTCATAAGCGCCTATAATCAATACAACTTCCTCTGCATTATATTTCTCCAATGCTTTCTGGAAGTAAGGGAATTTAGCTTCTGCAGCGGCTTTAGGATTAAGAATTAAAGTATCCCCTAAATCTCCCATTAGATAAGCTAGCTTGAGTAGACCTAATTCATTTGGCATTTCTCCCCAGGAGTCCATCCATTTCTCATCTTCCCAAATCATATATTTTTCATCTTTTTTCACTATGGGTATTACAAGCTGTACAGGCGAATATGATATAAAATACTTAAAACCGTTTCTTCCCAAAAAATTTTTAACTGCAGCCTCATCAAAAACCACATCCATAGTAGCCATATATCTAAAAGCGGTTTTGCGTTCGTCCCGAATACTTGTTTTCTTTACAAAATCGAAGACATTTCTTATAGGGGCATTTTCGATTTTCCACTTTTGATCATTCGTACATAATCTAAACAGTAAAGTTTTAAAGGCATCTAAAGTCCCTTTAAGCACGGCTTCTGCTTCAGCATTGCTTAAGTCGTTTGAGTCTGCCTGGATCGAAATATCAACAACCTTAAAAGCTTTATTTTGCTCATTACTAGCTTGAGCTAAAGCAATTTGGGCCCAAAGGAAGACCAGCGTAATGGAAAATATCTTGGCTAATACGGTTTTTTCTATCATAATAACATCCTGAACCAAGGTTTTAATATAATGCCTCTACACTGGAAAGCAATTTTAGAATTTCTCCCTATGGGATTATTTTTCTTAACCTATAAAATATGGGATATTAGGGCTGGAGTAATTACTCTTGTAATTTCCACAATAGTTGCTCTTTTAATTTCTAAATACAAGCGATTCAAGCTTCCAAAACTTATGTTGCTTGGATATGGTATTATCATAATTTTTGGCCTCTTAACTGTTGTTATGGATGATACTTTCTTCATAAAAATAAAGCCAACCATAATTAATTTAACCGTGGCTTTACTATTATTGCTTGACCGCTTTAAACGGAATAACAAAAAATTAGTGCTTCTGGCAATACCAGTCCTTTCTGGAATACCCAAGAAAAAGCTAGATTTATTGCTACTATTATGGAGTTTATATTTTGCCAGCTGCGCTCTAGCTAATGAATTTATATGGCGCAATTTTGATGAGCAAACATGGGTATATTTTAAGGTATTTGGGCTAACCTCTATGAGTATCTTATTTTTCATGATAAACGCTATAGCGCTTAAAGATCTATTTTTAACGAACCAACCTACTGAGGCGCCTATTAGACCTCTTCAGAAACTCGCTTCTGATATCGAAACTACAACGCAACCTGCAGCAGAAGTAGAATTTACGGAGGGTGATAATGAATCAGATCGTACACTTAAAAAGTAGAGCGGTCATAAAACTTACAGGCAAAGATGCGGCAAAGTTTTTGCAGAGCTTAATAACAAATGATGCAAATAAAATCTCAAACTCATCATATATCTATGCGTTTATGTTAACCCCTCAAGGCAGGTTTTTATATGACTTTTTTATAATAAAATCTGGAGATGAGATACTGCTTGACTGTCAAGCTGCAAAAGTTACAGAAATTTGTGCAAAATTCCAAATGTATAAATTAAGATCTGAAGTTGAAATATGCAAAACTGACCTACAAGTATATGCTTCTAGTGAGTCTTTTAACGATCAAAGCTTTATCGATCCAAGAAGCTCTGCGCTTGGGTTCAGGACGATTACTAGCTTTTTAGAGGACGTTAATGCTTGTGACGATGATTATCATGAGCTTAGAATTAAATTGCTGATCCCAGATGCAGATTTGGATTTTGTCTACGCGCGCAGCCTACCACTGAATTTTGGTGAGTCTCCATTAAACGCTATAGATTTTAATAAAGGATGTTACATAGGCCAAGAAGTAACAGCACGAATGAGTTATAGAGATGCAGTACGCAAAAAGTTATATTTACTGGAATGGAGCGGAAATCCGCCTCATAAGGAAGAAGAGCTTATTATAAAAGATAAAAAAATTGGATATTTCTTAAGCGCACGAAAAAATTTAGTTTTAGCATTACTTAATATTGATGAAGTAGAAATGCTAGAAAAAGCCGAGTATACTGTTAACAATAGAAATATAAAAATACATTGATGCCTAAGTTAGAAGAAGAGTTTTTTTCCCATCATTCTGTAGAAGAAATATACAATATTGTGATTGATATAGAGCGATATCCTGAGTTTCTACCTTGGTGTAGTGATGCGCATATTATATCGCGCACTGAGAATGAAATTGTAGCAGACTTAACCATTAGCTTCCAGGGGCTAAAAGAAAGTTATCGGTCTAAGGTAATGCTATCTCCACCTAATGAAGGTAGTGCAGAAGTTAATGTTGTTATGATCTCTGGACCCTTTACTTATTTACAGAATATATGGAAGATTGTAGATATTGATGGTAGCACGAAAATAAGCTTCTTCATTGATTTTGAATTTAAATCTTTTCTGCTGGGTAAAATTATGGGAGCATTTTTTTCGGTAGCTTGTCATAAAATGGTGAAAGCATTTGAAGATAGAGCAAATGAGCTATACTAGCCGCCAGCCATATAAGTAACTAAATATTTTTCATATTTATCAAATTTTTAGTAAGTAGCTTTGACAAAAGATATATATCAATGCTAAATTTATTTTGATATTGGTATTATATTATTTTTGCTTATGAATCGCGATGAATTAAAAAATATTGGGTCGGAGCTGAGGAAGCATAGGTTAGCAGCCAAAGTTACTATTGATAAGGTAGCTAAGGTGTTAAAGATTCGAAAGACATATTTGCAGGCAATTGAAAGAGGCAATGCAAATTTGCTTAAGTTTGATACGTATACCATTGGATATATAAAACAGTATTCAGAGTTCTTAGGTTTGGATCCAAATAATTACTTGGAAAGAATTAGGAGTAAAGACCCAAACTTGTTGCCAGCTATATCTAGCAATAACCTAATAACTGGCAAAGAATTTCTGCCTGGTAGAGGCACTATTATTATGTCCATATTTTTTCTGGCATTTATATATATTTTCATTGAGTTCGCAATATAATACCATTAAACAGCTTCGGTATTAAATGACCCATTTATTAATATTGCTTATTTCTGCATTATACGGAGTATTACTAGGTAATTACCTAACAACTGCGTATCACAGGATTCCTTTAACTAAACCTATTAATGGCATTTTCAAGAACAAAGGAATAAAGCCACATTGTTCAGTATGCGAACATGAACTTAAGTATTGGGAATACTTTCCTGTATTTTCTTGGATCTTCAGCAAGCAGCGATGTAATTATTGTGGCGTCAAAGTTGATAAAATATATACCGTGTTAGAAGTTAGTATGATGCTGATTTCAATTAGTTTATTTGCATTTATGGGGATGAACTTGCAATATGTGTTTTTAACCTTGTTTATGTCTACTGTAGTATTATTAATTGCTCTTTATGCTGTCTATCGTAGATTTTATTTTAAGTCTGTATGCTTTGTAGTAATATCAGCGGCATTATATATTGTAGGTGCTTATGACTTTACCTAAAGGCTTTGTTTATTTATCTGAAGTTGATCCAACCGTCATTCAAGATATACGCTATGCGGGTAACAATAATTTTATGGGTAGGCCTGCGCAAGGGTATGAAAAGCCAATAGCAATTTTAACCGAAGTTGCAGCTCAAGCGCTTAAGGAGGCGCAAAAAACTTTTATTGGCTTGGGATATAAAATAATAGTTTATGATGCGTACAGGCCGCAAAGTGCTGTGGATGACTTTTGGAATTGGGCAAATGATAAAGAAGATTTATTGATGCAGAAGATCTATTATCCAGACTATAAAGATAAAACTTTATTGTTTTCCAATGGATTTATTGCGCGTCTTTCCAAGCATAGTAGGGGAAGCGCCGTTGATTTAAGCTTGGTGGAGGAACAAACTGGCGCAGAGATAGATATGGGAGCACCGTTTGATTTTTTTGGCGAAGTATCTCACACTGCGTGTGCGCATATAACCGATGGTGCAAAACGTATGCGTCAAATGCTTAAAGAAGTTATGGAGAGTCATGGGTTTGATAATTATAGAAAAGAATGGTGGCACTATGAATTTTTAAACGAGCCTTTCCCTCGCAAGCCGGAGGATCACTTTAACTTTCCCGTTAAATGATGTTTTTTGAAACAATTAAAGAGGAAGAGCGGCTCTTAGGAAAATGAACAAATTTAACTAATAAACGCCTGTTATAGATGATATGCTGCCAAAAAATGCATAATCAGCTGAAATATAAGAGAAGTCACTGCGAGGAGCCCAATGGCGACGCGGCATCTGGGAAAAAATGGCAAAAAAGAATGGGATGCCGCATTCCCAGTGACGATCTTTATATAGCTTAGACAGTATAAAAGTGATATGTAATTTCGTCATCGCGAGCGTTAGCGTGGCGATCCAGTAATTTATCGCTACGCAAGATATTATGCCTGG
>JAQSWL010000053.1 GCA_029266655.1 Candidatus Midichloriaceae bacterium
GCGTTGCCACAAGATACGATAAACTTGAAGTCGCATACCTGGGATTCGTTTTTATAGCCAGTATTTATTTATGGCTAAAATAAATGTCGACACTACCTAGTAAATTAATAAATTTAACTAATAAAAAGCAAAGCATAAAGAAAGGACTGGCGCTACCGGGGCAAGCGCGAAGCGCTGCGCCAGTCCTGCAAGATCTTCTATAAAGACTCTTGCAAAAAATGAACAAACAACGGCAATCCGTTGTTTGCATCATTGCTTTTTATTAAATTAAAATACACTCTCTTTTTATGGCTTTTATATTTCTTAGCACTTTCAACAGTTATGGCCGCCACCCCCAGCGGCGTCGCAATTCTTTGTGGAAGTTTCATACCTTTTTATACTGCTTTAGCTATATGTAAAATATTCAACTGCTTTTTCCCTTCGCACTTTGCCAAAATCTGGCTTTACTATCTCAATTTATTTATGAGATTTGGTATAATTTCTCCGCGTCCGCACCTGTTATTATAGGCTTACGGTGCTCAAATTGCTGCTCCTTCCACTTTTTCAAATTTGCTGTCGACTATACCTTTTTGCCAACTCTTAATTTACGAGAGGTATATCAGTACACCAACATCATGGTATCGTTCTTAAAGGATATCGATTCAAACTTGCTGAGCAGGCTCATGCCTAAAAGTGAGTCAGTACCTTCAGATGGATTAATAAGTACAGAGAAATCTTTTAACTCAAATCCACCTATTTTGATATCAACATTGGCTTCTGCAACTTTAACAGAACCACTAGCAGTGAAGACCTCGCGGTAGAAATTTAATTTATTAACGTCAATGCCAGCATTTTTGGCATCATCAAGCGAAAGCACTACAGATGTGGCTCCAGTATCAACCATAAAAACTATTGGTTTACCATTTATTAGAACATCGATCATAAAGTGATTATTATTGCTTTGTTTTATGGTGAGAACTCCATTATTATCAATAGCCCTTGACGGTATAAGTGCGCTTATAAATCTATTTTTTATGCTGGTGAATTCGCCTTTAAAACTGTAAAGAAATATTAAAGATATGGCAATTATTAGCCAATAAATTGCATACTTTACAATAGGGTAGTTAGTATGCTTACGTCTTGCAATTAATCCGGTTAATAGAGTAACTAATATAATTAAGGAAGAAACAAATTGAATGCTTTCCGATTGAGTAAAATTAAGCAAAAGAGATTGGGTCGACATCGATTCTCACATCTATGAATTTGGGCTGAGTTACACTATTCAACCATGATTTTATCATTTTTTGAATATATATATTTTTAGGGGAGATAATAATAAAGCGATAGCGGAATTTGTTTTTTAACAAAAAGATAGGTGCTGGCGTTGGTCCTAAAAATTTTATTTGCTCGTGCAATGGGATTCTTGAGCTAAGCTGCCTTAAGTAGCGGATTAATTCTTCCTGATTTTTTGCGCTCAAGCTTATCATGGTGATTCTGCTGAATGGCGGCATGTTAGCGGCTTTGCGATTTGCAAGTTCACATTCGATAAAACTTTGCCAATCTCCTGTTTTAATGCTTTCAACCAAGTAAGATTCAGGCTCTAATGTTTGCAGGTAAACCAACCCTTTATCTGATTCCCTCCCAGCTCTTCCAGAGACTTGAGTAAGGACCTGATAAGTGCGTTCAAAAGCTCTTATATCTCCGCTATATAGGCTTAGGTCTGCATCTATAACACCTACCAAATCTAATTTTGGAAAGTGTAGGCCTTTTGTTACCATTTGAGTGCCAACAATAATGTCCACTTCATGATTTATTATTTGATCGATTGCCGCTTGCGCCTTGTTACGCGTGTTTAAAGTATCGCTTGATAAAATAAGTGTGCGAGCCTCTGGCAAAAAGCCAAATACTTCTTCTTCAATTCTTTCTACACCAGGGCCAACATCAGAGAAGCGCTCGATACTTCCACAATTTTTGCATTTAATGGTAGGTGTTTCAGTATGACCACAATAGTGGCATAGTAG
Organism: Candidatus Midichloriaceae bacterium; assembly: GCA_029266655.1. GTDB lineage: Bacteria > Pseudomonadota > Alphaproteobacteria > Rickettsiales > Midichloriaceae > JAJTHY01. Next base: position 2,001 of record JAQSWL010000053.1, read on the forward strand.
TAACTCTTTAGATTTATGCTTCACTAAGTTAAAATCGCAGTGTGGGCATACTATTTTGCTTTTGCATTCACTGCATAAGCTTATCATTGCGTATCCGCGTCTATTCAAGTAAAGAAGAGATTGCTTATTTTGCTTAAAATTTTCTCTTATCTGTTCTTCAAGCGGAGCTGTTATCCACCGGCCGCGAGGTGGTTTGTTTTTTATCAGATCGATAACTCTAATTTCTGGAAGCTCTCCTTTTCCATATCTACTTGGTAAACGAACATGATGGTATCGTTTTTCTTTTATATTATTTTCTGTTTCAATAGAAGGAGTCGCAGACGAGAGTATAATAGGAATTTTATTTATCTTGGCCCTGTATATTGCCATATCACGCGCATGATAGCATCCGGATTCCTCTTGCTTAAAGGATGGCTCATGCTCTTCATCTACAATGATAAGCCCTAAATTATAAAATGGTAAAAATAGTGAGCTACGTGCACCCACAATTACTTTGGCGGTGCCATCATATACTTGTTTCCATGTGCGCGCCCTTTTATTTGGGGTAAGGGCAGAATGCCACTCCATAACTGGAAAATCCAAACGTTTGCGGAATCGTTCAATGAGTTGTGTGGTAAGTAAAATTTCTGGAAGTAAAATTAAAATCTGTTTGCCTTGAGATACTAAAATCTTAAGCATCTCAATATATACTTCGGTTTTACCAGAGCCAGTAACGCCTTCTAATACCGAAACAGAAAATCCATTTTCAGCTAAATGCATTAGTTCGCTTAAGGCTTTAGATTGCTCATCAGTTAGAGTAACGTCTAATTTTTCACAAGATTTTTCGAGTTTGGCTTTTCGCGTTTTAGTTTCTGCAAATACTTTAGGGGCAGATAATGCCATTTTTAAAACCATCCCCTTAGGTATTATGTTGTAATCACTTACGCATTCTATGAATTCTACCAATTCGGCTTTAAAGTGGAACTGTGGTGGCTTTATCAATTCTTTGAATTTGGATGTATCTATCTCACATGCGTCATATATTTTCGTTACCAAGCCAAATGTCAGTCGTGATCTAAATGGAATTGTAACAATGTCACCTTCAGCAATGTTTATACCTTCAGGGACCAAATAACTGAATTCCATCTCGAGTGGTAACGGTAATAGCAGATTGGCTACTTTCATCCCCTAAATTTGGCCCAGGGTTTTTATTTTGGCTTTAGCGTGTATTTCATTTTGCGAGATTACTGGCAACATAGATTTAAAGCGCTCTATAATCGACCTCACATATGGTCTAATATTTGCTGCAACCAAAAGTACAGGGCTCTCTCCTTTTAGTAATTGTTGTTCAAACTCCTTATTAACCAGCTCAACAAATTCTTCAAGCTGTGATGGTGGTAATGATAACTGTTTTTCGTCGCCAGAGCCAACTAAACTTTCAGTAAATATTTGTTCCCACTTCGGGCTTAATATTAATAAAGGTAAATAGCCTTTATCATTTTCATACATATGGCAAATTTGCATTGCTAAGCGGGACCTTACATTTTCTATAATGTTTATAACATGCCCGCCGCCTTTAGAAACTTCAGATACAGCTTCCACTATAGTAGGTAAATCCCTAATAGATATGCCTTCATTTAATAATCCTTGGAGTATTCGCTGGAAACCAGTAAGTGTTATTTCTTGAGGGATTATATCGCCAATAAGTTTTTTATGTTCTGAACTTAAGCCATCAATAAGCTTCTGGGTCTCACTTGCTGATAACAATTCGGTTATGTTTTGTTTAATAATATCTGTTAGGTGAGTGATGATGACGGTTGGTGGATCTACTATCGTATAACCTTTAAAGCTTGCTGTTTCTTTGAATTGTTCATCTACCCAGCGTGCTTTTAATCCAAATGCAGGCTCTTTCACTTCATCTCCTGGAATATCCAGCTCTGAGCCCGTAGCTTCCATTACTAAGAATTTAGATGGCTCAACTGTGCCTCTACCGCATATAATATCCTTCACTTTTAATAAATATTCCTTAGGCTCTAATTGCACATTATCTTGTATGCGTACCGCTGGTATCACAAAGCCAAGGTCTTTAGCAATTTGTTTGCGTAGAGCTTTCACCTGATCAGTTAATTTATGACCTTTCTGGTAATTAATTAAGGATAAAAGCTCATATCCTAATTCCAACTTCAATATATCGATTTGCAATATTTCACTTAAGATTTCATCTTGAGTTTTAGGAGGTACTTCAGAACTTACTTGTTTCCCATCAGGTCCGATTGTTGAAGTGGTTTTTTCTGCAAGTTTGGTGCTATTGAGCGCATATGCCATGAATCCAATTACTCCGCCAATCACCAAAAAAGGAGCAGCAGGTATTTTTGGCATAAATGCCATACATATTAATAGCCCGCTGGTTACCGCTATTGCATGTGGAAAGCTTCCTAATTGTTCAAAAATTGCTTTCTCAGCCGAGCCCTTAGTATCAGACTTTGTTACAAGAAGACCCGCGGCAATAGATACGATAAGCGCTGGGATTTGTGCTGCTAAGCCATCCCCAATTGTAAGTAATGTATAAGTTTTCATTGCAGAATCAAAACTTAAACCTTTTTGCACCACGCCAATTATCATTCCGGCGATCAAATTGATTAAAATAATGATTAAGCCGGCGATAGCGTCACCACGCACAAATTTATTAGCACCATCCATAGATCCAAAAAACGCGCTTTCTTCTTCTAGTTCTTTTCTGCGCTTTCGTGCTGTATCTTCATCTATAAGGCCGGCAGAAAGGTCTGCATCAATTGCCATTTGTTTACCAGGCATAGCATCTAAGCTAAAGCGTGCAGCAACCTCTGCTATACGACCGGAACCTTTGGTGATAACTACAAAATTAATAATTGTAAGTATTCCAAATACTATTCCTCCAATTACTACCGAGTTTTGCATGGCAATTGCACCAAAGGCTTCTATAACATGGCCTGCAGCAGAAGCTCCCCTGTGGCCATCAGCAAGTATCAGCCTAGTGGAAGATATATTAAGTGCCAAGCGCAGCATAGTAACGACTAGTAATATACTAGGAAATGAGTTGAAGTCTAAGGATTTTGGAACAAATAATACAGTCATGAGTATTAGGACAGAAACAGTAATAGATAAGCACAACAGCAGATCCATCATCCAACTAGGGATAGGAAATATTAAAATGCTGACTATTGTAAGTATGCCTATGGCAAACAAAACGTCGAGGTGACGTTTGTAATCCTTAAGCATTCCTAAAATGCCCAAGCCCTTAAATGATAGCTCTAAATTACCAACTCGCATGAAAGTGTTAATATTTATCAACTGATTATTTCTATCATAAAGCTATAGTTATAGAAAGCTTTAGATTTTTACACCAATAATTCTTATACCAAAACTCGTATTTAATAGGCCATATGTGCTTGAATTTTCAAAGAGGTGGGAAGATAAAAAAGCCAGTAATATGAATATATTGCTGTCTTTTTTATCAACCAAAATATTTGGAAAGGCAAGATACAGATGACCTATTAAATATGAGTTTTGGTATTAGTAGGATGTCAAAACAATTATAAAACCTTTTTTAGATATTGCAAAATAATTAAAATTACGTTTATTATATTATTATAAAAGGCATTAAGTAAATGCTAATACAAAATTTTTATATGTAGGTAACATATGGCTCTGGCGACAAATCAAAAAATTACTCAATATAAAGCTATTATAACAGCTAAACTTAAAAATTCTTTAACAGCTGCTCAATATACTCAAGCTATGAATGATAAGTTTATTACTATGTGGGATATTGAGTCCGGAGGTAGTGTAAGTAATAAGCTTTCCGTTGTTGTGGATTGGCTGAAAAACGCGCCGTTGGCTTCGAAGTTTTTCACTACTACATCAACTGCACAAACTGATTTCATGACGACAATTGCATCGACTCCAGCAGTGACAGCTGCGGATGCCCTTCCTTCCACATATACCGCTTTGCATGCTGAAACCGTTGCTAATGAGCCTAAAATAGCTGGGGTACTTGCGCTTAGGGCACTTGGTGTAGATTCTACATACATGGATGATGGTGCAAACTTAGGAGCTGGTACTGCAGGTGCTGTGCTTTCTAGTGCTAACGTTATGGCGCTTTACACAACTTGGGGAGCAACTAAATTTAATGCTATATTAAATAAGAACTTTTTAACATCTATAGTTAATGAAACTAATGCTGCTTATGATACCCTAGCAGAAGTATCAGCTGTTTATAGTGCTTGGACTAATACAGTAAATGTTAATACCTTTTTTGCAGGAGTTGCCAAGTTAGTTGGTGCAGGTGTTACTGGGTTGCAATTCAGCGATGTAATGGCGGACGCTAATAACGTAGCTAACTTCAATTTACACACCTCTGATGCTGTAGCTACTCTTATGGGGTCAACAGGTGGTACCTGGGCAGCAGTTACTGCTCTTTCAGCGGCAGAACTTTCAGCTTTAACTTCGACTAATGCTATTAATATTATTAAGCATTGTGGTGGTACTTATACAAACTTGGATGCAATTTATACAGCAGATACAACTAAGTTCTATTCGCTTACATCTAACAATGCTACTAACTTAATGTTGAAAGGCTATGCAGGTGTGGATTTACCAGGTCTTTCTACCGCTTATGGTACAACCTATACTGCAGTTGCGGATGCTAGATTTAACAATATTGTTGATCCAAAATATGCTGATCTTTGGGCTAAAGGTATCACATATGCTACAATGTCTTCAGCATATACAGCAAACCAACTTAAGGATATTACACCGGATATAACACAAGTTTTGTATAGTGGCGACCCTACTAACTTTAATGCTAACGTAGCGGTATTAGTAGCAGCTAGTGCGACCTTTGGTGGTTTGGAAACTTTGGGTTATATGTAATCGGCAAAGAAATAATGCTATCTAATACCAAATCTCAAAATAAATAGAGCATTAAAGCTCATCTTTTGGCAAATTTGCTTGGTAAAAAATTGATGAATATGTAAAATATTCAACTGCTTTTTCCCTTCGCACTTTGCCAAAATCTGGCTTTACTATCTCAATTTACTTATGAGATTTGGTATAAAGCGCCTTGGTGTGCTTATACCAAGGCGCTTTTTTGTTGGAATCTTTAAAATTATTACTTGCAATTAGAAGAAAAAACGTTTGTATTATAACGGCTTAATATTGAGATTTTTTGTGATGATAAAAAAGTTATTTTTGCTATGTGTTGTTTATGCTTTGGCGTTACCTATCGGGGCAAATGCTCTGCAAAAATATAAGGAGTTTCCAAATCTGACTGTTGTCGATCATCCCTTAGTTCAACATAAACTTACTATTCTTAGAGATAAAAACACTAGCACATATTTGTTTGGACAATTGTTAAATGAAATTGCTTTGCTTGTTGGATATGAGGTTACCAGTAAACTAAAGATGCAAGATGTAAAAATTGAGACACCCGTTGCAGCTATGGTTGGTAAACAAGTAGCTGAAAGTGATATAGTGATAGTTCCTATTTTAAGAGCTGGTTTAGGGTTCGCAAAAGGGTTGCACCAGTTAATTCCTGCTGCACGTCAGGGGCATATTGGTGTATACAGAGATGAAGAAACCAAAAAGCCAATGGAGTATTATTTTAAAGTTCCAAAAAATAATGATAAGTCTTTCTATATAGTTGTGGATCCAATGCTTGCTACTGGTAATTCTGCGGTTTATGCAGTTGATAAGCTAATAAAATTTGGTGTTCCTGCTGATAAAATAATATTTATGGCATTAGTTGCAGCTCCTGAGGGAGTGAGAGTATTCCAAAAAAACCATCCTTCTATACCGGTTTTTGCTGCAGCTTTAGATGAAAAATTAAATGAGAAGTCCTATATAGTTCCAGGGTTAGGTGATGCTGGAGATCGCTTATTTGGAACCAATTAAGGTATCTCGCGCTTAGTAATGCCTGCTGTTTTAGAAATTTCAGATACGTGGTTATAGATCTTGCGGATTGCTTCTGAAGATTTGTCATATAAGTTTGTTATGCGAGCCTCTAGGTTTGATTCTTTAATGGGTGCGACTACTTTGCTCTCTATAATAGCAATCTTCACACTGCTTACAGCATCTGAAAGATCTGTTGATGTGCTAAACATTTGGCCTAAAATTGGATTTAAAAAAAGATCCAAAGCGTATTGTGCGGCAAATCCCATACTGGAATTGATATTTTTTAGCTTTTCTGGCACTTTGTATATATCTTTTCCTGCTTCTATATAAGCTGTAGCTAAACTTTTAGCAGCAACAATGGCAACTCCTCCAAAGATTATACCTCCGCCTAATATCGAAGTAAGTCCTTTAGAAGCTGCACCTATTATAACTGTTTTTAAAAAAGTATCTTTATGCTTATCAAATCCGTGGATAGTTTTATCCCCAGGGGTATTTGGAGCATTTTTTATAATGCTCATCTCTACCGCCATTGCTTTGGCAACAGAGCCAATAGAAATAGATGCCACTGTACTTGCAAAACTGCTTAAATTAATTGATGTTAGCGCGCCCATTACTGCTCCAGTTATCGCTCTTGAAAAAATTATGGTTAAAGCGATATCGCTAGCTGATTTTATTAACTTATAGTGTGGAGAGGTATCAGCCAGCCAGTTTTGTTCTTTTGCAAATAAAAGTGCATAGTCAACAGCTGTCGATGCTATGTAAGCTTTTGCTATGGTAAAAACTGCAAGAGGTACTAAGCTTGGCCCGATCAAGGCTCCAATTACTATTCCGGCAGAGCTAAGAAACATATAAGTGGAAGCTTGCTTGCGGAGCATGGCTAAACTAATATTATTAGGCAAACAGTTGGTTACAGCTCCATACAGGGTTGAAGTTGTGTCGTAGAAGAAATCATTATATCCGCTATATCCAGTGTCCAACATAATAGTGCCCCTGTTGCATCTTTACTTAGGTATAGCAGCAAAAGGTTAAGAATTAGTTAAAATTACCTTTAATATCATCCATAAAAATAATTAGAGGCCTCGGATAAAATATTTTATATAGGTTTTCATAAAGATTGTGTGGTGCTTGCAGCTTGCTCTTGAGAAGAGGTAGCGCTTTCCTCAATTTTGGCAGCTTGAAGAGCATATTCGCATAGTTCTTCAAATGAAACATTGTTCTTTTCTGCTATTTCTTTTAATTTAGCTAAACTATCCATAACCTTTTGTGGAATAGTGCCGCCACGCTCTTTGCTTAGCCAGTCAGCTTGAAAATGTAATGGGTGATGTGATCCTTCGGGATTGCCTATATAAACGGTGAAGTCACCAGTGGAATTGCCAAACTGGCAGTTTATAGTAAATTTTTTCATAGGCGATACACCATCATCAAATCAGTATATAATACCAAATCTCAAAATAAATAGAGCATTAAAGCTCATCTTTTGGCAAATTCACTTGGTAAAAAATTGATGAATATTAAAATATTCAACTGCTTTTTCCCTTCGCACTTT
>JAQSWL010000054.1 GCA_029266655.1 Candidatus Midichloriaceae bacterium
TGCCATGCGCTTTGACAAGCTTGACTCCACTTTCCTCAGCTTCATTGCCTTGGCCCTTATCAAATTATATAAGTTATTTTGTTAACAGTGCCATAGCATGGCAATCTCTCCTAACTTTTCCTCTTCGTCCTTTGCCAAATCTGGCATTAATGCTGTATGCTGCTCGCCTCAGAGAGTAGCCATATATGCTTCCCAAACTATAGCTATAGCATCAAAAAAAAGCGGGGGATTTCTCCCCCGCCTCAGGTATTGTATAACCTTAAGTTTCTAAATTAGAACTCTAATTTAGAACCAGCTAAGAATACTGTACCTTTGTTTTTACCATCAGCTGCTCTTGTTTTGTCTTTCAAGTCAAACATGCTAACTTCAGCATATGGCATGAAACCTGGAGCAACTTTGTAGTCTGCACCAAAAGAGTAAACTGTTGATTGGCCTTTAAGTGAGCTATAAGCCTTAGGAGTAGCACCAGTATTCAAACCAAAGCCACCGTTTTCAGCTTTCATGTAACCAAAGCTCACGCCATAGTTATGGTGAACATAGTTAGCACCAGCTGTCCAATATTTACCAGCTTTAGCACCAACTACAGAAGTTGTAACACCAGCAGCAGTCATGCTCTTAACAAGACCAGATTTACCCCAGTCACCATAAGAACCAGCTAATCCAAAGCCCATGTAAGAAATTTTAGCGCCTAATTCCCAAGCTCTTAGGTCATGTCTAGAAACGTAGTTATCGCCTATAGTAGTAAGTCCTTTTTTAGCTGAACCAACTTCTCCTAATGCAGAAAATCTGAAACCCACTTTGTCAAATTTACCTTTGTAAGACAAACCACCTTGGAACACGTTTTTGTAGTTCAAAGTTTGGTTGCTTGCGTCGCTTAGGGTTACATAGTCTTTTGTTAAAGCTTTAAGGTTTGTTACAGTACCATGTTGTTGTGTATCAGGAGTGTAAGAAACACCAAGTCTGAAACCAGCAAAGATTGGGCTATAGTAAGTAACCTTAGAAGCGTTAGCTGAGTAAGATTTGTCCATAGCAGTTGGAAGTGTTGGAGCCACGATCAAGCTATTAATACCAGCACCTGTAGCAGCAACATATGTGCTGTCTACACCTGTGTTAACCCAGTATTTCCAGTCACCATCGATACCACCTGTCGCACGAGCTAAAGAAGCTCCGCTAACTTTCATAGCATCGTAAGCGCCAGTGTAGCTACCAGCTTCAAGTTTACCCATTGATGATTCAACATACATCATGGTTTGGTGACCAACTGAACCTTCACCTACTTTGCTTGTTGAAGTATCAGCATTAAGTTTAACTAAACCACCGTATTTAAGACCGTGAGCAGCACCGTCAACTTTAACGTGAACGCTTGTGTCGTTAACAATACCAGCATTGTTCAACTTGTGATTATTAGAATCAAGTTTATAAGCATTTTTTTCAGTTTTAGAACCGAACTGTGTATCTAAGCTACCGCCTAGTGTTACAGTAGGAGCCTTGCCAGAAGCTGACGCGCTGCATGCGAAACCAGCTACTAAACCAGCTACTAAGAGTTTTGTTTTTTTAGACATTGAATAACTCATATTATGTTTAAATTATAAGGATAGCTTAACGCATATCTACCTTCAACATTTAAGCCCATACTTAAAGCTCTACAAGCACTGTGTTACAATTTTTTAAAAAAATCTAAACATGTGTTGCCTAATTGCAACAAAAAGGCGCCCCGGTGAGCGCCTTTTTTATCGCAGTACTAAGTAATCTGGCTTAGAATGATAGCTTAGTGCCACCAAGAATAATATAGCCAGAGTTATTTGTTGTAGCAGAATGAAGCTTGGTTTTGAAATGAGAGACTTCTGCGTAAGGCAAAAATCCTTCAGCCAATTTGTAAGATGCTCCCATAACCAGATATTGGTTTTTGTTAAAGCCTCTATCATGAGATGCTGTTGTAGCAGGAATACCACTTGCAAAAACGTTTGCTCTCTTAGCATTAAAGTAGCTTACACTTGTGGTAAGTTTATCAAGCTCAAATTGCGCTCCTAATGTCCAATAACTAGCACCATATTTCTTGGTTGAATCCTTAACTACTGGTGTAGCAGATTTGCGCCAATCACTATAAGACCCCACAACTTTAAAGCCTTTATAACCAATTTTTGCACCTAGTTCCCACGCATTTAAGTCTTTGCGAGCTACAGCAAGTTTCTTAGACTTACCAAATTGCCCAACTAAGCCAATTCCAAACTCCGCACCTTGATATTTATTTTCATAGGTAACACCATAGTCCACTATATCTTTAAAGTTTTGATCTTCTTGTTTAACAGTGGATTTAAGTTGAGTTACTGTACCGTGAACAGCACTATCTGGAGTATAGCTCACACCAACTTGAAACCCAGCAAGCTTAGGCGTGTAGTAACTTACCTTGTTAGCAAAAGAAATACAGTCACAGTTAGTTAGTAACTCAGGCCATTTAATAAATTTTTCAGAATATTTGGTGCCATCAATATTTTTAGGATTAATCCATTGGTTCATATATCCATTTATACCACCATCTGCAACTCCCACGCTGTTGGCAGATAAAAGCATTTTTTTAGATACTGAATCATAAGCACCACCTTCTAAGCGGCCAAGCTTGGCAGATTCAATGAAGACCATTGTTCTATTGCCCACGTTATCATCGTTATCGGTTGCATCTCTAGAAGTGTCGGCATTAAGCTTAATAAGCCCTCCATATTTAAATCCTAGGGAGCTATTTCCTTCAAGCTCAAATTTTACCTTTGTATCATTTACAATCCCAGAGTTACTTCTTGTTTGCGAAGTAGCGCTGCTAGGATCAACTTTATGAAAAGCTTTCTTCTCGCTAACGTGCCCAGCCTGAGTATCTATAGTTCCACCTACAGTAAGCTTTATAGGTTCAGCTGCAAAAGCGCTAACTGCCCCTAAAATAATAGAAGAAACTACTAAAATATTTTTCATAAATTTGCCTCACATACCAATATTAATTCGCACGTTAAATGCTTATTATGCATTTATCAAGAAATATTGAATATTTTTTGTTAAGATCTTCAATAGCTATTATTGACAATGAATTATCGCAATATAATAATTCTATAGATATTAGTCAGTTAGCTGCGCTTTAGAGCTCATAGGCTTTGATACAATGAAGCAAGGACTTCCCTCAATTCATCATCCTTGACATTTTGCAAGGCTGCTGGCAATTCTTTGACCTCTACCCTTCTTGGCTTTTCAACCTCTTGAGCAGGTTTCATTTCTGAAATTCTTTTTGGTTTAACAGAAATTCGAATTTTTGACACGGCTTTATAGCCAAAAAAGGTAGCGATTCTTTCGATTATGCGCCCTTCATATGACTGGATCTCCAATGAGAATGCAGGGTTTGCCACAGTTATATGTAAGACTCCTGACCTAGTTTGCCCGGGCTCAAAAGTTATTTTCTCAGGGGAGCAGACTTTTGCCAAAGCTTCGCCCACTATTGTATTCCATTGATTTAAAATTTTCACATTAATGAACCCATATCTTTTAAAAGTAGACTTTGTTAAGTCATCATATAAGCTTTCAAAGCTTTTAGGTCTATGGTACTTAGTCATGCCCTTAATTTACTAATTCTAAAACTCAATGCCTCTGCCAAGTGCCCTATCTCTATACTTTCGGATCCGGCCAGATCTGCAATGGTCCTCGCAACCCTTAAAATCCTTACATACCCGCGCATAGAAAGCGAAAATTTGTCTGCGGCCTTCCTAAGCATATCACGAGCTTCGGAATTAGATGATATATATTTTTCTAAAATATCTTCTTGAGCCTCGCTATTAACATTATATGGCTGATCTTTATAACGCTCCAGCTGTAACTGCCTAGCTTTTAAAATCCGCTTTGCAACCACTTCCGATGTTTCACGCGCAATTGGGCTTTCCTCCTCAAAAATATCAATAGCAACTACGTCAACTCTAAGATCAAATCTGTCAAATAAAGGTCCAGATATTTGCGATTGATAATCTTCGGCGCACCTAGGAGCTTTGCTACACATGTTATTAGCATCTCCAAAATTACCACACTTGCATGGATTCATGGCAGCAATCATTTGAAATCTTGCTGGGTATGTTATGTGTGAATTAACTCGAGAAATAGTGACTTTACCATCTTCAATTGGCTGACGTAATGCCTCTAACACGTTACTGGAAAACTGAGGAAGCTCATCCAAAAACAGCACCCCTTTATGTGCAAGAGTCACTTCCCCGGGCTTAGCTATTCTCCCGCCGCCTACTATTGAAGCCATCGAAGCAGAGTTATGTGGTGAGCGAAAAGGTCGCTCAGTAATAAGCTGATCTTTGCCTAAGATGCCAGCAACACTTGCTATTATAGATGTCTCAAGCATTTCTTCATGGGAAAGTGGAGGCAATATGCCAGGCAGCCTTTGGGCAAGCATAGACTTGCCGGAACCAGGAGGGCCGATCATAAGCATATTATGCCCACCTGCGGCAGCTATTTCCAATGCTCTCTTCGCTAGATAATGCCCTTTTACATCTGCAAGATCTGGATATTGCACATTAGTATTAGCAACTGTTACCTCAGGATAAGAAACTACTTGTTTATCGGTAAAGTGGTTTATAAGCTGCAGCAAATCGACAGGAGCTATAATAGATTTATTTCCAGACCAAGTGGCTTCACCGCCATTTTGCTTTGGGCATATAATACCTTTACCCTCGGCATTTGCTGCTATCGAAGCCGGCAGCACCCCGCTTACCGCATTGAGTTTGCCATCCAGGGATAGCTCACCCATAACACAATAATCTTTAAGAGCATCTGCTTCTATTATTTTCATTTCGGCAAGTAATCCAAGCGCTATAGCTAAATCGTAATGACTGCCATCTTTATGGATATCTGCCGGAGCTAAGTTAACAATGACTCTTTTTTGAGGGAATGAAAGCGCAAGACTATGGAACGCAGCGCGGATTCTATCGCGCGATTCAGCTACAGATTTATCAGCAAGACCCACTATATTTACACAAGGTAATCCAGGGGCAATTTGAACTTGTACTTCTATAGGCTTGACATCAATTCCTTCATAAGCAAAACTAAAAACGCGAGATACCATAGTAGTTAATTGTAAATAATAGTTAATGAAGAATATTTAGTTTATTATAAAAAGCCAATTTTGGCCGACAATATAAGGTGTTAATTGATAGAGTCTATAAAAATTTTATATCCGATCTACACTTCGTACTCCATTATATGTTTAGTTATAATGGCAGCGCTAAGTTGTATAATGGCCCTTTATTACTTTTTAAAGGCGCGTAAACTCCAACAGGATAATTACGCACAGGCAATGATTGTGCGGAAAATTATCCATGAAGTAAGAGATCCACTAAATGGTGTTTTAGGATATTCTGAAATGCTTTCCTCTGGATATTATGGTAATGTTGGCCCACTGCAGCAAGGGGTGGTAGACGATATAATTAACTGTGCAAAGAAAGTATCCGCCTTTATTAAAGAATGTAATTTCTTTTTGTTGAATAAAGCAGGAAGACTATATTTTGAATGGAGCAGAGTTAATCTCAAGATCCTGTTAGAGTCCTTGTTTAAAGCGCACCAAGAGGATTTTGATAACAACAAAAACACTGTAAACTTAAAGCTTTTAGAAAAAGGCAGTGTAATTGCTGATAAAGGAAAGCTATTAGTTGCGTTGGATTCAGTTATTCATCATATTTCTATTAAGTCTAAGCCCCAAAATGAAATTACTGTAATCATGCAAGAAACCAGAAGCTGCGTTTATGTAACTTTTACTTTTTGGCCACATGAAAATTTCAATAATAAATTAGACAGCTTAAGTATTACCTTGTGCAAAATGATAATAGAGATGCATAAAGGTAGTCTTGCACTTAAAATTACAGATGATGGCTTCGCTAATTTACAAATTATGTTGTATAAGAAGAAGCAGGTTTGAGGCAATGGTATGAATCATGCTATGATGTAAACAATTATATTTGAATATATTTATGGAATTCCCATTATATCTGTGGATTGGCTTTATAGTAATTGTGACCGCAATTACCATTTTAGACCTTAGAACGCTTCATAAAGATGCTCATACCATATCGATACGTGAATCATCTACAATGGTTGCTATTTGGGTGTTGCTTGCTTCGGTTTTTTGCACCTTCATTTATTTTTATGCAGGTCGTGTACGAGCTTTAGAATTTATAACTGGATACGTAGTCGAACTTTCACTTAGCATGGACAATGTCTTTGTGTTTTTACTTATATTTATGTATTTAAAAATCCCTAAAAATTTACAGCATAGAGTGCTTTTCTGGGGCATTTTAGGTGCTATAGCGATGCGTTTGATAATGATAACAGGTGGCATATATGTGTTTCAAAATTTTGTTTGGGTGTTCTACATATTTGGGGCGATCCTGATTATTAGCGCCATCAAAATATTCTTTGTGGATATGCATCAAGATTCCTTTGGGAGTACGTCGAATGGGTTGAGGTCCCTACTTAATCGTTTTGGCAGGTTTTCAAATACTTTAGATGGTGAAAAATTCATTACAATTGACAAGCAAACTGGTAAAAAACTTTTTACCCCGCTGTTTGTAGCTTTAGTTTTAGTTGAGAAGACCGATTTGATATTTGCATTGGACTCCATACCTGCGATACTAGCAATTACTCAGTCTCCTTTTGTGGTTTTTACATCTAATATATTCGCCATACTTGGCCTAAGATCTTTATATTTTGTGGTGGATGGTCTGGTAGAGCGGTTTAAATATTTAAAATATGGTATATCTCTGATTTTAGGATTTGTTGGTGTGAAAATGATTTCATCGATCCAGGGGTTCCATATGCCAATTGAGTATTCACTAGTATTTATACTTTCGGTGTTATTAGGTTCTATTGTGATCTCTTGGTATTTAACAGGTAAAAATCATCATAAATAGCACATATGGCCTATTAAATATGAGGTTTGGTATAAAATGATTTTTCTTAAAATTTTCTCTAGCATTTACAAATATCTGTGCTATAAAATACAACAACCTTTTCCCCGGTAGCTCAGTGGTAGAGCAAGCGGCTGTTAACCGCTCGGTCGCTGGTTCGAGTCCGGCCCGGGGAGCCAAAATCTAAATTACGCTTTAGTTAAGAATAATGCTTCCTGGAACTAAAACCTTATATTTTCCTTAATTATTTTTGACTTCTATTACCGAGGTTCGCGTTAATTACAGAACGGATAATCATAATTCCCAACAAAATCATAGGCATACATAGAGCTTGTCCAGTGGTTAGCAAAAGCACATGCCCATCCGCTACATCTTTGAAGAATTCAATTATAAGCCTTACTATTCCATAATAAACCAAGAAAAAGCCTGAAAGAGCCCCGCTTTTATTGTATAGCTTTGGAAATAAAAATAGCATAATGCCAAACAGCAAACCGCCTTCTGCAAATGCTTCATAGAGCTGAGTAGGGTGCCTATGGTAAGGTCCAGCATTAGGAAACACTACGCCCCAAGCGACATCTGTAACTTTGCCATACATCTCCATGTTAATAAAATTAGCTATTCTACCTAAGAAGAGCCCTATTGGAGCAACGCACACAATTAGGTCAGTTGCCTTTAGAAATATTAAATTATGTTTGCGGCATACACAGTAAATACCGACTATAATCCCGATAACGCCACCATGGAAAGACATGCCGCCACCTCTTATCATAAAAACTTTAATTGGGTCTAAAATCATGCCAGCAAAGTCATAGAAGAACATATATCCAATCCTACTACCTATAATTATGCCAAGCACGCTGTAGAACAATAAATCATCTAACGACTGCTCGGTATAGGCATTGCTCTTTTTATTGAAATGCTTTATCAGCAAGTACCCAATAGAGATGCCTATTATGTATGCAAATGAATACCAATAGACGTCAAAACCAAAAATATTGAAGGCTACTGGAGAAATATTGGGGAAATGTGTTGCATAGGTCTGGTCAAACATTGTAAAATATACTTATAAGTTAGGAGGTAAAAACATATGAAAAAGGACAATAACTTCTTAGACGATCTCTCTAAAGTGGCCTCTTCAGCTGTCTCCACTATGATGACAATTAAACAAGATTTGGCAACATATATAAAGCAACAAATAAAGCTTGCTTTAAAAAGCATGGACTTTGTTAGCAAAAATGATTTCAGGGCTTTGAAAAAATCTGTGGAAGCATTGCATGCAGAAGTTGCTGAGCTGAAAGCTTCGCATAAAAAAGATGGCGATGTAAAGCCAAAGCCAGCTAAAAAAGCTAAGAAAATGCCACTCTAGTAAATGATATAGCCAAAGTGGTATAAAAGGCATATTAATTTGAATCAATCTAAGACTTGTGTATATGAGATAAAAACCATTAAAAGCCTTGCGACGCCTGACGTCGCTTGCGCGCCATCACCCCCAGCGGCATCGCAATTCTTTATAAAAGTTTCATGCCTTTTTATACCGTCTTTGCTATATAGTAGGTGCTTTGCACCTACCTACATAAATTTTTGCCCCTGCAGCCTGAGATTTTTTGCCTAAGGATTACCCGAATACCTAAAATGCTATAACCGCTTAGGCAATTTATAATTAAACTAAATCCTCAGGCACAGGAAGGCCAGCTGCCAAGCAGCCTTCTTTAACCCATTCGTCAAGAGCTTGTTGGTCTACAACAACTGTTAGAGTTTCGGTGGTTGGCTTATCAAAATTATAAGTTACAATGATGACCTTATCGTCGCCCTGCATTTCTTCACTTAGAGTACGGGTAAATGGGCTAGTAAGGGTCACAGTGATGACCGTATTGTCATCATCTTTATTGTAGCTCCATTTTTCTTTGCTTAGAGCACCGGAATATTTTTTAATTTCTTCTTTAATTTCATCTGATACACCTTCCTTGAAGGATATCTTATCTGCATCCATATCAGCTATGTACTTTTCAAGGATCTCCTTGACTTCCTTCTTAAGCCCTCCATCTCTTTTATCCATGAGAGTATTTACGAATGTAGTTGCATAATCCACGCGCGCGGTTGTGGACAAGATCTTCAACATTTCAATTTTACCGAAAGTCTCAATTTTATTATAGCGACTATCGTAGGAACAAAGCCTAAGGCATGCATCAAAATTAGGCTCACTGATTCTGTGAAAGAGACTACCAACTAAGCTTACCAAGAGCTGCATCTCAATGTTAAGATGAGCAACCTGCTCACCCAAAACTTCTAATTCTTGATTATTCTCTAACATTTAAACTCCAATTACGTATAAATTATTTCGATATTATAACGTCAGTTATGGATAAGGGAAGAAGGGAATTTAAAGGCGGGCTTATTTTTTCTGAAAGAATATGCAATTAAACAAGCAATGGCATTAACAAAAAA
>JAQSWL010000095.1 GCA_029266655.1 Candidatus Midichloriaceae bacterium
TGGTCATGATAATTTCAAAATTTCTGAGTTTTGAAACTCCTAATCTGCTTTGCAAGCGTTTACCAAACTACCGGCTTAAGCCGGTAGTAGTTGATAATATGTGTGGGGTACTATGAGGCCAGGTATTTGCTTGTGTATAGCGATGATGTTGGGGAGCGCACCGCTGGTGTATAATTTTAAGAGTTTTATTAAATTTATTAAAGATTCTGATCTTTGTTGCTATTTTGATTAATTTATTATAAAAATAAAGCAATAACAATCTGGAGTTGCGCATATGAAACTGCATCCTATAGACCGAACATATGAAGTTAACGAGCATCATTCAATAGATAAAAAAACAATAGATGAAGTTACTGCGAGAGAACTTATAGGAGAAATAAATCCGAATGCCAAGTATATAAGCTTTGGCTTATATGAAAATAAAATAACTGAGGAAGGAGCTAAAGTTTTAGCTACTGCATTTTTGCAAAATACAAGTTTAACTAGCTTGTGTTTAGATAAAAATATGTCTGAAGGTGGAGCGCTATTGGCTTTTGAGGGAGTAATAGCATCTAAGGGGCTTGAAAAACTTACAATTATTAACCAAGAAGGAGTAAAAGAAATTCTTTCCCACTTGGCTAAAAGAAAAGATCAGTCTTTGACATCTTTAAGTCTAAGCTCTAATAAATTGAACAATGAGGCTATGGAAGAACTTAAGACAGTATTAGATAACTCTACTACACTAAAAGATTTAACACTTCAAAGCAATGATATGGATGTAGAAGCTGTAAAGTTGCTTGCTACAGCCTTACAAGAAAATAAAACAATAAAAGAATTATCCCTTTTACAGAATAAATTACAATGTGATGCTGGAGCAGGGTTGATTAACAAAGCATTATGCAAAAACACAACTTGGGAAGTTTTGGAACTTAGGGACAACTTAACAACAGGGGACAAAAGGGACCACTTAATAACAACTTGGGAATTTTTGAAACCCAATGACGACTCAATCACAAATAATGACTTAAAAACACCTAATAAGAGTCCATCTTTGAGGACTTTAAAGTTTAACTTTCAATCCTGGGATGAATTGAATGCAAGGGCTGTTGCCCAAGCTTTGAGCAGCAATAAGTATATTACTGAATTATGTTTGGTACGTAATCATTTTGGAGAAAATGTTCAATGGCTTGCCGAGATCTTAAATAATAATTCATCTCTTAAAAAACTAGTTTTAGAGAGGGGAGAAATAGAAAGCCATATGTTAAGAGATATTGGATTGGCTGTAAATCTAAGTACATCTATAACTACTTTAGAGATTGCTGGTCTTGAATTAGGTGATGAAGGAGCAGAAATGCTTGTTCAAGCTTTAATTGAAAACAAGTCATTAATAAACTTAAAACTTAATTCCAATAAAATATATTGTAAAGGCGCAGAAGCAATTGCTAAGTTATTAAAACAAAATACGACTTTAGAAGTTTTAGATATTAATCATAATTCTATGGGAGATAATGGCATAAAGGCGATAGCAGAGTCGTTAAAGCAAAATACCTCTTTAAAAAGCGTGAGTTTTGGGAACAATAGGTATGATTATAATGGGGCAATGCGGATTATTGATACACTTAAAAATAATACAACTCTTGTTTCCCTAAACTTTGAACCACATAGTTGTATGAAGGAGCTAAAAGAGGTACTAGAAAAAAATGCATCCATTACTCATTTAGATATCTCTGGTATAACGATAGAAGGAAGACGTTTTAAATTATTAAGTGAGGCAATAAATAAGTGCTATAACTTATTAGAGGTTGAATTGCGCCTAGATGAAACTCTGAGTGAACCTTGGATTCAAGAAAAGAAAATTAGCCTTTGTGAGTTGCTTGAAAAGAGAAATAACAAAGCAGAAGAACGTGCCTCTTCTTGGCGGTTGGAAAACTTAAAAGAAGAAGTTCAAGCATATGATAGGCTCGCAACCTTAAGTAGAGTTAAAGAATATAAAAAATATCAAAGTGCTATAGCGACAAAATTGGGAAGAGATGAAGCAGTTCTATTTAATAATTTTATTCAAGACATATTCACCAAAAATATTTTTACAGTTTTAGGGGTATCAAAAGATAATTTAGGTAATTTTAAAGTCTTAGGAACAATCATGGCAGATGTTTTGCCGCAGATATTAAGTTACGTTTATATTGACCCTCAGAAAACACGTGATAAAAATAATTTAGCCAAGGTGATAAGTGTGCTATTGCCAAGTATAATTACTTGTAATCAAACAAGTAATTCAGAGCATACGGGCTATGCAAGATGAAAATTAGAAGGGATAAAAAGGAAATATTGACGAGAAGGAATAGCAATAATTCTTCCTCAAAAGAATATGAACTGGATTAATTCTTTGGCTAGCGTCCGCTTACTGGACACTTGCGATCAATTTATTTTGAGATTTGAGATTAGATAAATTGAAATAATTCTCCACCTACTGACGAAGTCAGTTAAAGCTCTCTCAAAAAATTTGTATATAGCAGGTGCGAAGCACCTGCTATATACAAATTTTTTACCCCCGCGGCCAGAGCTTTACTGCTTTAATATTATTGGGATTTCTAAATATTCTATAGCTAAAGCGACATAAAAAAGGCATGAAATTTCTATAAAGAATTGCGACGCCGCTGGGGGTGGCGGCGCGCAAGCGACGTCAGGCGTCGCAAGGCTTCTGCAAGATTTTCTATAAAGATCTTGCAAACTAGAACAAACAACGACAACCCATTGTTTGCATTATTGCTTTTTATTAAACTAGTATGCTTTCTTTTTATAATGCTTTGGCTATACTTCTTAGACCCCCGCACTACCCTCAGGTTCTGAGGTATGTCTAGATTTTTGAGAGCCAATCTTTGGCTTTTGGCCTTTAGCTAAATCATCCAAAATAGTAGACATTGATTCTGCATCTAAATCTTCATAATAATCATCATTTATCTGCACTACTGGGGCATTTACGCATGCACCTAGACACTCTACTTCAACCAGAGTGAACTTACCGTCTTTAGTCGTTTCACCTACATCAATGCCGAGTTTTTTACGACAAACCCTGGTAACTTCATCTGAACCTCTAAGCCAGCAAGGCGTGGTCCTACAAACTTGAATCAGATTTTTTCCAACTGGTTGCTTGTTATACATTGTGTAAAATGTAGCCACTTCATACACTCTCATCGCAGGAATCTTCAGCATATCAGCTATTACATCCATAGCGGCTTTAGGTATCCAATTATTGTGCTGGCGCTGCGCAAGATCTAAAAGAGGCATAACTGCGCTCTGCTGTTTTCCTTCTGGATATTTGGCTATAATATCTTTTGCTATTTTTAAATTTTCTTTGCTAAATTCAAATTTACTTGGTTGCTCAAATTCAACCTGCTTAAACATAGATGACATAACTACAACTACCTATCAATTTCACCAAATACAACATCCATACTACCTATTATGGCAACAACGTCTGCAAGCATATAGCCCTTACCTATTCTATCTACAGCCTGAAGGTTAGCGATACCAGTTGCCCTTATATAGCAACGATACGGCTTATTAGTGCCATCAGAAACTAAATAAACACCGAATTCACCTTTAGGAGATTCTACAGCCGCATAAACCTCACCTTCTGGAACATGATACCCTTCAGTAAATAATTTGAAGTGGTGTATTAACGCTTCCATAGAAGTTTTCATTTCTGGGCGTGGAGGTGGAGTTATTTTACGATCTAAGCAACGAACCTCACCATCTGGCATCTGATCTAGGCATTGTTGTATAATTTTAACTGATTCGCGCATTTCCTCCACACGCAGTAAATACCTATCATAACAATCGCCATTCTTGCCAATTGGAATTTTGAAATCCAGCTTATCATAAACTTCGTAAGGCTGCGACTTTCTCAAATCCCATGCAACGCCAGATGCTCTAAGCATAGGGCCTGTAAAACCAAAGTCTATAGCCTCTTGCTTGCTAACCACCCCTATCCCTACTAAGCGCTGCTTAAATATTCTATTTTCAGTTAAAAGACCTTCAACGTCGTCTAACTTTGCAGGAAATTGATTTATAAATTGCTGAATATCCTCTAACAGCCCCTCTGGAAGATCTTGAGCCACACCCCCAGGACGGAAGTAATTAGCGTGGAATCTAGCTCCCGAAACACGCTCGTAAAACTCCAACATTTTTTCGCGCTCTTCAAACATCCATAAAAGCGGTGTCATCGCGCCCACATCCAGTGCATATGCAGTAACGTTTAGCAAATGGTTTAGGATTCTTGTAATCTCTAAAAACATAACTCTAATGTACTGAGCTCTTATTGGCACTTCACATTTTAACAGCTTCTCAACGGCAAGTGCAAAACCATGCTCCTGGCTCATTGGGGAAACATAGTCCAATCTATCAAAGTAAGGGGTAGCTTGGGTATATGTTTTATATTCAATAAGCTTTTCCGTTCCTCTATGTAGTAAGCCTATATGCGGATCAGCACGCTCCACTACCTCGCCATCCATTTCCAATATCAAGCGGAGCACACCATGGGCTGCAGGGTGCTGTGGACCAAAGTTAATTGCTAAATTTTTTATTTCTTTTGCTTTGTTTAATTCACTACTCATTGAGCACGCATCTTTATTTTTACTCATAGAAATTATTAACATATGCTATTATAAAGCGCCAGTCAAAACATAAGGCCCAAAGCAAAAAGTTATAGTTGGGCGGGTATAGCTAAGACGTTACAAAATAGTATAGTAATTTTATAAAAAGCAGAAAATTCTAAAGTCGTCATATATGGACACCAAGATAAAGTAAATAAAAAATTTGGAACTGGGATAAAAAAGAAGCTGTCATATATTCGGCATCTAAAGTGCCATAATGGTT
>JAQSWL010000055.1 GCA_029266655.1 Candidatus Midichloriaceae bacterium
CGGCAAGGTTGGGATAATGCTTGAGTTTAAAGCAAGCTACCTGCCTTTGTTATCCCTCGGGGTGTTTGTAAACTCAGCTACAACAGTGTGCGGCGATAAGTTAATACTTCAGGCGCAAAATGCGCAAATTGTATTTAAGTTAGCTGATAAAGATTTGCCAAATAAAATAGTAGCACACTTTCAGCAAAGGAGTGGAAGAATTGGCCTACCAACCGAAATTCTAAAGCCCCTGACAACAGGGCGCAAATGGATCTGGATCGAAGGAATTGATCTGGAAGTAGATAAGGTAATATCGAATCAATTAGCAATAACAATGGAGGATATGATGTTAAGTACCAAAGAAGTGTTTACGCAAATTACTGCAAGCGAAATGAACGAATTTAAAGAATTTCTTATTACTATCTATAAAGAACAAATTACCAAAGAGCATAATCCAAGTAAAATATCAAAAATTATAGACAACTATCACAAAGAGAGAAGTATAGCAAAGGAAGGATCTCAGCTGCTAATTCACGCTTTACAGTTTGCCCATTGTAACCCTGATCATGATCCAGATCTCAATAAATTAATCTATTATTTAATTAAGAATAAAGTGGGGGTTTCAGCTGTAGATAACGATGGAAGAACGGTTTTAACTTGGTTGATAATAGCTGGGAAATTATTCTATGAAGATGTAAATAATTTAAAAGAATTGAAGGGGGTTGATAGAACTAAAATAGATAATTTTAGTCGCAACTATGTACATTATGCCGTTACATACGGGGGATTAGAAGAGTTTAAGGAAGAAATTGGGATAAAAGGTGCGAATTCAGAATTATTAAAAACTAAAGATCTCGAAGGTTATACCCCAATTGAAAGAGCTATAATTTTAGGGAAAGTGCATTACTTAGAAATTTTTGGAGCAGCTAACGGTAATTGCTTTAATGTTAACTCTGAGCGCGTTAATAGTAATGTTATGGCTTTAGCAATAAACCACGAGCAATATGAAGTGCTAAGATACTTTTTATACAAAAATAATGCTAACTCCATAGATGCAGTGCTTGCGTTTGAAGCTTTGGTATGCAGTGCAAAAAGCGATGATCTAAAGGCTTTTGAAATGATCTCCGCTAGTTTTGACAGAAATAATAGGCTTAATGGCAACTGCTCAATTTCTCAAAGCACTGCCGATGGCGAAACCATTTTAACAATAGCGATAGAATCTCGGAGTAAAAAGATAATTGAATATTTAGTAGATAACCATATCGAGCTAATCAGAAAGCCAAGGAGCAAGGATCATCAACTACCTGGTGCTATCGTATCTAAGGAAATTCATGGTGAGTATATTAATGGCCTGATTACAGAATATGAGGATAAATATGACCTAATTGCCCAGGGAAATGTAAAATTTGGAGATATAATTATCAGAAATGTGGCAAATAAGGGAGGCGGCGTCAAAGGCATAGGGTTGGCTGGAGCCATGTATGGGCTTGAAAAAATAGCAAAAATTAAGGGATGGCCTGATGATCACCTCAGAAGAGTTTGTGGTACATCAGTTGGTTCAATATTTGCGGCTTTAAGTGCGTTGGGATTTTCCGGATTTGAGGCAATAGAAATTATTATTGAGAAGATCAAATTTAGCGAGTTATTAGATTACGATAATAGTGACGAATTAATAAAGGTTTTAAACGAAGAAAATGGTCCTTTAGATAAAGTAAAAAGCTTACTTGCTAAAAAATCAATAACTAGTGGTGATAGCCTTTTTTTAGAAGTGCTAAATCTTTTAGCTGATGAATGTGGCATTTGCACGGGGGAAAAATTTACCAGTATTATGGATAAATTATTTGCTGAAAAAACCAAGAAACATGCCGATGAAATCACACTTGGATATATAGCCGGGCAAGTATCAAACGGGGTAAAAGGCTTTAAACACTTTACTTGTTTTGCGATTGATATAAGTACTAACCAGGTTGAAGATTCTTTAATTGTCATGTCATCGGAAGACCCTGATTTTCATAATGTTAAGCTTTCCGATGCCGTCAGAGCCTCAATGTCAATCCCCTTTGTTTTTCAGCCTAAGGAAATTTCAATTATAAAAAATGAGGAGAAAATAGTTTATAAAGCTGTAGATGGAGGATGCGCTTATAATTTCCCGTTGGATTATTTTGATAAAGTTCGCTACTTGTATCCAGGCTTTATTCCAGATGGAGGAGAAAAGCAACAAAAAAATAATAATACATTTGGATTTGAATTTTTTAATTCTATCAAGAAACTTGAGAATCCAACTAGTGAAGTGACTTATCCATGGTATTTAGGGTTGCTCTCTAAATATCTTACCGGCAACGGTACGCACTTATTTGACCAACTGCAGAGCATGCATAAAGATATTATAGGTCCGGTCTTTAAAATCTTTGGCAGTTCTCAAGAAATTGCTACTTCGGTGCATCGAAAATCTAATTTAAATAGGGTAGTAAGCTTAGACTGTTTTCATATAGATTTATTGGATTTTGATATCCTTGATAATGACGTAGATATGTTAATATTTGAGGGTTTTAAAAGTATTATTGAGAAAGCAGGGCTAAATCGTTTTGAGAGAGCCTCTTTACTTGGAGAATTAAAGGAAGATCTGGAAAAGTTGCGAGCAAAAGAATCTGAACAGAGTGTAGAGCAGAACCGTCTTTTAGCACTGTTAACAAATCTCCCCAACATGGACAATATTTATTATCTTAGTAGCGCAGCGAATATTATACATAACACTGAAGTGAATGTTGATCAACAAGCAGTATTGGATATAGATACAGGGAAAGACAAGGAAAAAGACAAGGGAAAAGACAAGGAAGAAAGCTGTATTATGATGTAAATAGCAGGCGTTATTTGGCACCTGTAAATGGGTGCTTTTTATAACGCTTTAGCTATAAACCCAAGGCCAGGTGCTAATACGGATAATTTAAGCATTCCTGGCCACCATCAAGATCGCTTCGGTAAAGATAAAGAAGTAGGAAAGGGGAAATAAAAATTCCTTGTTTAAATCGTTATTTCTTGCCATAAAATAAGCAACTAGCAACCATGCTGGGAAACCGGCTGCGCATTATTTGCAAATCATTAATTATGTGCAAGCTATATGAGGAGTGATATAACACCGTTTGAGGGCAAGCTGAGAAATTAAAGAGTTTAGGTGATCTGCTACTCAAAAAAGCGTGAGTTTAATTGTTGTAAGAGGGCACCATCGTATAGGTAAAAGCCGCTTAATAGAAGAATTTGCTAAGGATAAGCGATTTATTAGGTTTTCCGGTATTCCTACAATAATTGGGATAACAGCACATAATCAACTGAATGTTTGCGCAAGCAATTAAAAAACTATTTGGCTTTTAAGGAATAATATTAATAAATTTTTACGATTTTATAATATATTATTGACTTTTTAAACCTGGTAGAATTATTCTCGCAAAAGCAACTATTGGTTGCTAATAACTGATTTGTGAGATGGGGATGAAAACGAAAAACACCCAAGATTGGGGCCTGGAGATACAAGAAGCTATAAAAGAGATCGCAGAATTTTTAGCAGACACAAACAATGGAGCAGCGCAATACATAATAGCTATGGACCTGGAGCAAGCAGTATCAGAATTTGGTAATGGTTGGATTTACCATTCGCTTAGGTTTTTAAAAGACCATGTTCGCAGACAAAAAGTTGAAGCGGCAGAGATAGAAAAACAGCTATATTCTGAGTTAAAGAACGGCCCTACAGAGGATAAAGATAAGCACCAAGACCTTGTTAAATTTTTAGATAAATTGAACTCTAGGAATAGTGATTTAACAAAATCCGACGCAGCTATAGCAGAATCATTACAGCTAGAGGAACTTAGTAATATTGTCTCCACGGAAAGCACTAGGCATCGAAATCCTGTGAAACACAAAGGTAATGGGCAGGATGGCAATGCTTTTAATAGATATGATCACCCTTGGGCTAAAAGCAATGGTGAAGAGCAATCTTTAGATATACATAGCAGTATAGATCGTATACAGCATGATGATGAAGTGGCTAAGGAGGAGCTAGATAATATAGGTTATAATGCTGTAGATGCTCGTTTGCGGCCTCTTTATGAAAACTTAAAGGGCGCAGGTTTAAAAAGCACATTGCACGGAGTTCTATACCAGCTTAGTTTGCTGACCTTGGTTGCATCACGGGCGCATAGAGAGAAAAAACGATTTTACCTAAGCAGTGAAGCTAGTGAATTTGGAAAATTCGATGATTTAGTGATCGACTATGGTGACGGCATTACTTTTTTGCAAGTTAAGCATAGTTCCACACCTCAAGCTTACGCTAGCAAACATTTTTGCGATCTTGATGATGGAGATGCCAGCTTAGGGAAATATTTTGACTCTTGGTGTAAATTAAAAACAAGCGCTTTTTGTAGGCAAGAAGGTGAGAAAGGAAAGCAGAGTAAGTACATTTTTTTCACAAATAGGAGTATAGATAAATGGGATGCTTTCTTGAAACCTTATGGGGTTGAACAAGATGAGTTTCTTTTCACTGGTTTAGATACAAAAACTTTTAAATTTAAAGAAGGGAATACTCGTTCAAAATTTATCGAGGCTATAAAGAGAAGCTCTAAAATCATTAAGAAAGCGACTGGACATTATACCGAAGAAGATTTTAAAAAGGCTAAGCAATATTTAGAAAAGCAATATAACCAAAGAGAGAAAAATAATCACAGAGAGAAACATAAAGAAGGGAAAAAAATCATTATTAACGGTAGATCCCAACTTTCTAAAGCACAGCAAGAGCTAATACGAATTGCCTTGAGGGAGGACGGTGATAGTGAGAATGATATTGCTGCAAAAATGAAGTTACACAGGGATTGTAAAGAATGGTTGAGGGAGAATATAAAGCCAGAATACACCGAAGAAGATTTTGAAAAGGTTAAGCAATATTTAGAAAATACATATAAAAGCAGAAAGAATCATCCAGAAGGGGAAAAAATCATTATTAGTAACTCCGGAATTTCTAAAGCACAGAAAAAGCTAATACCAATTGCCTTGATGGAGGACGGTGATAGTGAGAATGATATTGCTGCAAAAATAAAGTTACACAGGGATTGTAAAGAATGGTGGAGGAGCAATACAGATTTGCCTTATATGGATGCAGAAGAAGCTGCAATAGAGATAAACGAATTTCTCAATGCATTTGTTATAAAAGTGGAGCAACCTGGCCAGAGCAAATTGCCTAGCATTATAAATGAAGAATTAAAGGCGGATACTAATGTATCGTCCACAGAGTTGTTTTATAGCTTGACCAACTGTATGTTAGATTGGCTTAGTGATAGAAATAAATGTAGTTTAAGCTCTGAAGATTATGATAAGCTTGTTGCCTCTGAAATAGGTAATATAAACCGTTTTTATTTATTGGGGGCGACACAAATTTACGAGGGAGAATGTAAGAACTCGGACTATCTAGATAAAGCGAATTTACAGATAGATGGGCTAATCCAATTTCTCAGCAATAAAAATGATGATAACGTTGCAATTATTGAAGATGAGGGGATCAATGGTGCTAAGCTATTTATTTATCAAGCCATTAAGGCATTGAAAACAAACTATCAGTTGAAGGATGCAGATTGGGTATTTTTAAATATTAACTCGCCGCATATTCATGAATTAACTAGCGTGCTCAAGAACAAGACAACTCAATTCATTATAATCGACTGCCGTGCCGGTTTGACCGATAATTTGCATAATATTTGTGAGCATAATAAAAAAGTACTTTTGATCATTAGGAATGAGCAAAGAGTGCAAATAAAAATAGCAAAGTACCTTGAATTTAAGGTGCCTATACTTAGTGACAAGCAGGTACTGAAAATATGCAGATCCCATGAGAATAAACAAATCTATATAGCCGGTAAGGAATATACTTTTTCCCAAATATTAAAGGAAGAAAATGGCATACATGAATTGATGAAAAACCTGGATTGGTTAGATAAAATATTAACGAGTAATACTGAAAAACCTTCAAAAATTACAACCTTAGGAATGCCTTACGATGTGTATATCCCTAATGACCTAGTAAAAGGTATACCTCTTTACGGCTTATTCGATCTTCTAGAAAGTGTTCAAGCAGCTATCTTTATCGTTGAAGGGATGGAATATGGAAAGTTAAGAGATGCTTTATCAAAGCATTTTAACAAAGAACGCAATCAAGAAGTAATAACGCATTTTACTAGCAGTATAAAAAACGATGAAGAAAGTTTGAAGTATAGGTTGGTTAAAGATGTTAATTATGAGCCGAAGGTTGGCGAAAAGCTAATTTTTGTTCCAAGCGAAGTTGAAGTTGAACTTGATGATGAGTTAAGAACATATATTCATCTTAATATTTGTAACCCAGAAAAACTTGAAGCTACAATTCTCGATAACCCTAAGAATCTTCAACTATCTATCCCTCGCAGGTATGATTTTAAAGGCGATTCTACTGCAGAAGCCCATGAGAAGCCTGAACTTTCTCTTATATCCGCCAAAGCTGGGTTCGGAAAGTCTAGCTACTGCTTGAATGATAGAAATTTATGGATTAAAGGCAAGCAGGGAGCAAGTACGCATTTTTGGGTTATAAAGATAAATCTACCTAGGTTAAAATTCAAAAAAATCGATCCCAGCCTAATGTCTGCGTTTACACAAGTTTCAACGGATTGTGATTGGCAAGATTGGCAACTTCAAGCTCTAAGCTTAGATATGGAGAAACAAGGTTTGGTTAAATTGCTTTTAGATGGTTTTGATGAAATTAAAGATAAAGAGGATATAAATAGATTTAATAGTTGGCTTAGCAAGCTGCCCGCTAGTGTTGATGTTATAATAACTACTAGGCCATATGCAGCGAATAAAGTCGCTTTGCCTGAGATGCGTTCTTTAGATAACTATTTAACTCTAAAAACTTATAATGAGCAGCAGCACAGAGAGTACATAAAGCAGTATTTGCGAGCTATTGTAGAAGAGAATAACGTTCAGGATAGAGATGCCGTTGATAATATGGCACAGGATATATATGAATTAATTGTTAGAAATCCCAATAAAAAAATGGGCAAACTACTTGGTATCCCGCTCGAAAGTTATATTTTTTGTGAAGCACTAAAGCCTCATATTTTTAAATATGCAAAGGAAAAATTCGATATAAAAGATGTGTTTAATGGTAACCAACTAAATATTGTTACACTTTATCAAAGGTTTATTGAGGCAAAGCTTAGAATATTTTTGCAAAAACATATGGGGATCTTAGAGGAGGTTACTCTAAGACTGTCTCACCGGGTATATGGCTTTACGGCGAGCTACAATGATATTTTAATGGTTTTTGCTTATAAACAAGCCTTCAATTTACCATATAGTGCCGTAGATAAGAATTTGAGAAATACGCACTACACTAAGGAGATGATTGAAGAGCTTCCTGATACAGGCCTTGTAGTTGTTGAAACTGAGGACAAAGAATATTTCTTAAAATTTAATCATGAAACATACCAAGAATATTTTGCAGCGTTATTTATCTTAAAAAGTTTAATTAATAAAAAAGATAGGTCTTACGAAAAAGTAAGAAAAATAATTTTAGATGCTAGATACAGGCCAAAATATAGGACAATTATGGTTATGGCATCGGGGATAAGCATGGCAGGAGATCCTATGCTTCCAGGTTGGAATAATGAAAACGATGAGCAGATTAAGAATTTTTGGGGCATTTTATTTGAGTCAGGTGATATTATGGGTGGAGCTATAAAGAAATTATTCCAGGATTGCAATGAGGTTTTATCGACCATTCAACAAGAAAGGCTAGAAAAAATTATAAAAAATGAAGGTTGGTTGAGCGAAGATATGTGGAAAAGTATCAAGCAGCAAACCGAAGAAGCGCAAAATGAAGTTGAGATGGAGTCAGAGGATTTTGAAGATGAGGTGCCGATATTAATTAGAGAAAGAGCGCAAGAGCCATTTTTTGCCGACTTTGACGAAAAAGGGCTAAAGGAGAGATTGATGGTTAAAGAAAAGGTAGTTGATGAGACAAAGCAAGTGCTAGCTTCAGGGAGAAATCCAACCATGTTAGCATCTATATTCTGCGAAATTATAGATGAAGGAAAACTTAATAGTTACTGGGATATTGATGGAGGGTTTCAGGCAATGTCCCTATTAGGTAATGCATTCAATGATGTGTTAGCTGGATATTTTATTACACGAATAAATGATGATGCATCTTGGAGAGAAAAACCAGCACAGAGGGCGATACAAAATCTTTTAGCCACCAAAGGGTTGAAAGACGAAGCGTATAAGGCTTGTTTAGATGTTGTTTTTTGTTTATTAAGAAAAAGCTCTGACCTGTTGCCATTACTCAATATTTTGCGTATATCATCTCATAATGCTTTCCAAATGCTAGCTGAAAACATAAATATTAATTTCTCACTGAAAATTGCAGAACAGGAAATAGCGAATTCTATGAAATCAGGAGATCGCAATAATCTGTGCTCTCTTAGCAATGCTTTGTGCTATTTGTACTCGAGTCTGAGCTTGGCGTTCCATTTAAAGTACGCTGCTATTGTCGATGAAGGTTATAGCAGTATAACTTTCATATATGATTCTGAAACTACAGTTAAAGTAAACGATGATTCCATGAGGAAGATCTTTCAGGAAACTATAAAGAAAATTTCTGGTATAGCACAAAAATACAACTCTTACATATTGAAGAACTCAGGCGCATGTGATATCCCGTCTCTATACCTTAAAGCATCGCAATTATGCTCAATAGATCAAGATGCTTGCATCGCATTGGCTAATCATCAAGATTGGAAGTATAAAAGCTCATATTGGCCTATTAATTCAGGAATATTGCTTACAGGATTTGTTGGTAAATTTTTCAATAACCTATCTGCGAGTAATTTGATTAGGAGAGCTGAAATGTGGACTGATAATAAGAACGCAGCTGTTGAATCTTTGGAAATGATCTATTCAAGTTTAGCTGGAACAGCTATTGAAGATCGTGACGAAAACTATAAAAACGCAGTAATTGTTTACAACAAAACAATTATGAGCTTTCCCGGATATGATTTGGAAAAGATAGCTGATAGCTTTACAGACTTAAATCTGTGAAATTGATCCTTCTTTGGTCAGGTATTGGTGCTCTATGCCTACGGCTAAACTGCATATAAATATTAGGCAATACCGACATTAATAATCATATCTGCCCAGAATCTACATATAATACCAACTCCCGAAATAAATTGAGCATTAACGCTAATCTTTTTGCAAAGTTACTTGGTAAAAAATTGATGAATATATAGAATATTCAACTGCTTTT
>JAQSWL010000056.1 GCA_029266655.1 Candidatus Midichloriaceae bacterium
TACTCCATCTTTCTCTTTAATTGATACCTGTCTACCAATTATACTAAAGTATTCGCCTAAAGGCGAGGGTGTTTTCCCATCCCACATAACTACATAAATATCATACCTAATAGAGCCAGCCTTTCTATATGGTTTTGCTCACCGCTCATATAGGTTTTTTCCCAAAAGCACATATGCGAATTTATTTTGACTAAACGCTATTAACCCTTGAGCTTACCTTCGCTTTGTTATAAATAAAACCTTATCATTTTTAAAATTTATATTAAGGGCATTATGACAGTTGCTGAAAGACTTAAGAAAATAAAACCATCTCCAACACTTGCAGTTACAAATAAAGCAGCTGAACTTAAAGCTCAAGGCATGGATATAATCGGCTTAGGTGCTGGTGAGCCAGATTTTGACACCCCTGAAAATATCAAGGAAGCTGCTTATGCAGCTATCAAGCGTGGGGAGACAAAGTATACAAGTGTGGACGGTACTGCAGCTCTCAAAAAAGCGATCGCTGCAAAGTTTGAGCGTGAAAATGGTTTAAAATATGATGTTAGCCAAATCACTGTTGGCAGTGGCGGTAAGCACACTTTGTTTAATGCTATATATGCAACTGTGAATGAGGGAGACGAAGTTATTATCCCCGCCCCTTACTGGGTTTCATATGTGGATATCGTGGCTATTGCAGATGGTGTTCCAGTGGTGGTGAATACTAAGGAAGAAGATGGCTTTAAACTTAAGCCAGCGGCATTAGAAGCGGCAATAACTTCAAAAACTAAATGGCTTATTCTTAATTCACCTAGCAACCCAACTGGTAGCACTTATACTTATGATGAGCTAAAGGCGCTTGCAGAAGTGCTTTTAAGGCACCCACATGTAATGGTGCTGACAGATGATATTTACGAGCATGTAATTTATGATGGCTTTAAATTCTTTACAATAGCACAAGTAGAACCAAAATTATATGATCGCACATTTACTCTAAATGGAGTTTCCAAAGCATATTTCATGACCGGGTGGCGTATCGGTTATGGGGCTGGGCCTAAAGATATAATCAAAGCTATTTCGGTGATACAATCGCAAAGCACTTCTAACCCTTGCTCTATAAGTCAAGCTGCTTCTGTAGAGGCTTTAAATGGCACACAAGCTTTCATACCTGCAAATAATGCCATCTTTAAAAGACGTAGAGATTTAGTTGTGGCTGGGTTAAATGAAGCAGTTGGCATAACCTGTGCTCGCCCTGAAGGTGCTTTTTACGTATTCCCTAGCTGCAAAGGTGTTATTGGCAAAAAAACTCCAAAAGGAATGGAGATAAAAAATTGCACAGACTTTTCTAGTTATCTCTTGGAAGAAGCATTGATTGCTGTAGTGCCAGGTATTGCATTTGGGGCTGAGAATTATTTTAGGATCTCCTATGCTACTTCAGATGAAAATTTGCAAAAGGCATGTGAGCGTTTAGTTAAAGCCTGCGCAAATTTAAAGTGATATACTCCGTTAATTTGAAAAATTGGAGCGTCGCAGCTAATTTCTCCGCTTCCGCACCTATTAAGCATAGGCTTACGGTGCTCAAATTGCTGCTCCTACCACTTTTCCAAATTTCCTGTCGTCTATACCTTTTGCCAACTCTTAATTTACGAGAAGTATACCATAGCGCTAGCTACCTTCTTGCCTAGCATAATTTAACTGTGGCATTATGGGAAAAATCCTATATAAATGTGTATGGTTAATACTTAAAGATCTAGGCGATGATAAAAGCAGCTCTTCGTAAAATTTTTGGCTCCTCTAATGACCGTATTGTAAGGTCTATGCAAGCTGCCATAAGCAGCATAAACGCAATTGAGGCTGAATTCAAAAAACTCTCAGATGCTGAGCTTGCTGGCAAAACTCAGGAGTTTCGTAATAGGCTTGCTGCAGGAGAAACTTTGGATGACTTATTGGTGGAGGCTTTCGCTACAGTGCGTGAGGCATCTAAGCGTGTACTTGGAATGCGTCATTTTGATGTGCAGCTAGTAGGGGGTATTGCTCTACATAGGGGAATGATAGCAGAAATGAAAACTGGTGAGGGGAAAACGCTTGTTTCTACCCTACCTGCATACCTCAATGCTCTTGAGGGCAAAGGCGTACATGTTGTTACAGTAAATGATTACCTGGCAACCAGAGATTCTGAATGGATGGGAGCAATCCATAGGTTTTTGGGTTTGAGTGTGGGCTGCATTACCAATGCTCTAGAAGAGCATGATAGAAAAGCCGCTT
The DNA here is from genome assembly GCA_029266655.1 of Candidatus Midichloriaceae bacterium. GTDB lineage: Bacteria > Pseudomonadota > Alphaproteobacteria > Rickettsiales > Midichloriaceae > JAJTHY01. The sequence continues at coordinate 2,242 of JAQSWL010000056.1, forward strand.
ACGAATGTGATATTACCTACGGTACCAATAATGAATTTGGGTTCGACTATCTGAGGGATAATCTGAAATATGACCCTGTCAGATTTGCGCAAAAGCCCTTTAACTATGCAATTATCGATGAAGTAGATAGCATTTTAATTGATGAGGCTCGGACCCCGCTCATAATTTCAGGCCCAACTGATGATAATTCCGATCTATACATAGCTATAGACAAGTTGATCCCTAAACTACAGGAGGGCGACTTTGAATTGGATGAGAAGGCAAGAACTTGTATGCTTACAGATAGTGGGCATACGTCGATAGAACAAATGCTAAAAACAGCAAAAATCATAAGTGCTGAAAGCAGTCTTTATGATTTAGAAAACATGGCAGTGGTTCATCACATTAACCAAGCTTTACGCGCGCACAAACTATTTAGTATAGATGTAGACTACATAGTTAAAGATGGCAAAATAATGATTATAGATGAGTTTACTGGCAGAATTATGGATGGGCGCAGGTACTCAGAAGGATTGCACCAAGCGTTAGAAGCCAAGGAGCGCGTTGCTATTCAAAATGAAAATCAAACTTTAGCTTCTATCACATTCCAGAACTACTTCCGTATGTATCCAAAGCTATCTGGCATGACTGGAACAGCAATGACAGAAGCTAATGAGTTTAATGATATATATAAATTAGAGGTATTATCCATACCTACTAACACACCAGTAAAACGTAAAGATTTTGATGACGAAATTTACTTAAGCGCTAACGATAAATACGTAGCAATCCTTAAAGAAATTCAAGCAGCTCACTCTATTGGGCAGCCTATTCTTGTGGGTACAACTAGCATTGAGAAATCTGAGTTATTATCTAGCATGCTGAAAAAAGCCAAAGTACCACATAATGTTTTAAATGCTAGATACCATGAGCAAGAAGCTATGATTATATCACAAGCAGGAAGATTTGGCGCTGTTACTATCGCAACCAATATGGCTGGTCGTGGTACTGATATTAAACTTGGCGGCAACTCAGAAATGATGCTTAAAGAGAAACTGGGAAATTCTAAGCTTTCTAATGCTCAAATAGAAAAAGCTAAATTAGAGATAGATGCCGATGTATCTGAAAACAAAAATAAAGTTCTACAAGCGGGTGGCTTTTATGTTTTGGGCACAGAGCGCCATGAATCTCGTAGAATAGACAATCAATTGCGTGGGCGTTCTGGACGTCAAGGAGATCCTGGAAAAACTAAATTCTACTTGTCTATGGAAGATGATTTGATGAGGATTTTTGGCTCTGATAAAATTAAATCACTCCTTTCAAAGCTAGGGCTTAAGGAAGGCGAATCGATAATTCACCCTTGGATTAGTAAATCAATTGAAAAAGCTCAACAAAAAGTTGAAGCACGCAACTATGAGATTAGAAAAAACTTGCTCCGCTTTGATGATGTAATGAATGAGCAGCGTAAAGTTATTTATGAACAACGTCGTTATATAATGACAACGCAGGATTTAACAGATTTTGCCTTTGAACAAATTGAGGATGTTATATCGCAAATTGTGGCCACACATATTCCAGCTTCTTCAATGCCAGAAGAATGGAACCTCGAAGGGCTAGTAAGAGATGCTAATCATTTTTGCGCAGTCCATCTAGAGGCCAAATCACTTGTGACAACATCTGGAATAACAGAAGTTGAAATAAAAGAAATTTTGACCAAGGCCGCGCATTCAGTATTTAGTAGCAAGCAAGAAAGCTATGGCAAGGCAATTTTTGAGGATGCGCTCAAGCATGTATTTATCATGACCTTGGATGCATTATGGAAGGATCATTTATATTTACTGGATCACCTGCGCACGGGCATTGGCCTTAGAGCATATGCTCAGAAAGATCCGCTAAATGAATATAAAATGGAAGCTTTCAACATGTTTAAACACATGATGGATGAGTTCACAAACCTTTCTGTACAAAGATTTCTGCATATACAAATCACCAGTGAAATTAGAGAGCTAAGTGTACCAAAAAATACTTTTGAAACTAGGAATGATCCAGCTGCAGAAGATTTTGATGTTACGCCAAAACTAAGAGCTAGTAGTGGAGCAGTAGCTCCAGAAGATAGAGACCCATTAACCCCAGCTACATGGGGGAAGGTTGCAAGAAATGAACCATGCCCTTGTGGCTCTGGCAAAAAGTATAAGCAATGCCATGGGAGCTTGTAGCGTTGGTATAGCTAAAGCAGTATAAAAAGGCATGAAACTTCTATAAAGAATTGCGACGCCGCTGGGGGTGGTGGCGCTTTAGCTGAGTCAGGCGTCGCAAGGCTTTTAGTGGTTTTTTCCTCAAGTATACAAGTATTAAATTGATCCAAAATAACATGCCTTTTTGATAACGTTTTAGCTATAACAATTAGCCTTGAGCATTATTACTATGGCAGAACATTGCAATTGCGGCAGCGTTGGAGACATTGAGGCTCTCCATCTTTGCAGACATTGCTATCTTAACCATAAGATCGCAATTTTCTGCCGTTAATTTCCTTAACCCACTGCCCTCAGAGCCCATAACTATAACAACTTTTTGGTATTCAGCCAGCTTACTTACGTTATTAGGGGTATTTGCATCCATACCAATAATCCAATATCCAGCTTCGCTTAATTGCTTAAGCGCTCCAACTAAATTAGAAACTACTGCAATTTCGATATCTTCAATACCGCCAGATGAGCTTTTAGCAAGCATTGGGCTGTCGATTGCAGAATTGTCTTTAGTGGTTAATAAACAATCTGCACCAAAAGCAACAGCAGATCTAATTATTGCACCTACATTATGAGGATCTGTGAGTTGATCAAGAGCTACAATCATAGAGCGTGGCTTAGTTTCTAAACTCTTAATGAGTGCTTTTATCTCAACTTTACTTATGCCAGATACTAATGCCGCATATCCCTGGTGCACAGCATCTTTGCCTACTATCATGGTTATCCTTCCCGGATCTACAACATCTATTTCAGCTTTTGCAGGGAGCATAGCGGCAGATTTTAATTCATCATAGGCATTTTTCGTAAGCATAAGTGAAAATACTATGCGCTTTGAGCTCTCTAAAGCGGCAACAACTGCGTGCTTACCGAATATCCATATTTTTTCAGATTTATTTGCCATCTTCAGATTCCTTTGGGTATAAAGTTGTTTTGACGCGCCCACCAAAAAATTTAATGTCGCTATAATTATCCTTAATTTCAAAATTAGCGGCTTCCACTTTGCCTAATTTTGAGTTCAATATCACATCGGAATTTCCAGATGCTTCTCCGTCTTTATAATTCAATTCTGCATTTTGTGCATTAAGGGAATACAAATCATCGTAAAGAATTACTATATCTCCTTTCATATTTACTATGTTTGCTTCAGAATTAAGGTTGGCTTTATTTCCTATAACTGAAACCATTTCATTTCCTTGTAGCGTGTATTGAGCAAAGACTTGTTCAAGATCGAGAGTTTTATCTTGAAGTTGTACTGCATATTTAGCTTGAACAACATAGGGCTGTTTTTTGGCATCTATGCCATAAAATCTTGGGTTTTCAGCTGAGCTTTGTAAAGGGTTCTTTACCGCGCTTTGATCAACACTTATGTTTGGGATTTGCTGGTAGGGTTTGAGTAAAAACGGTGTTATTATTGCTATAAGTACCGCAAGCAGCATGAGCATAACTACGCCCTTTAAGAGCCGCATGTTGAATCTATAGTTTTTAACCGAAAGTATGGGCATCGTAATCGTACACTTCTCATAAATTAAGAGTTGGCAAAAAGGTATAGACGACAGGAAATTTGAAAAAGTGGAAGAAGCAGCAATTTGAGCACCGTAAGCCTATACTTAATAGGTGCGGGTGCGGAGAAGTTAGCTGCGACGCTCCAATTTTTCAAATTAACGGAGTATATTTTACTTCAGTGCCGATTATAACAGGGCATGATGAAAATTGCAGCAATTAATGCACCTTATATTTTAGCAATGCCATGATAGCCTGTGATTGAATAGATTTTGGATCTCTCAGAGTTCTAAGTTCTTCTGTTGTAAGCAAAGATGCAATACTTGATTCTTGATCATCAGCCATTTCTTCCATAAGCTCCTCAAAACTAGTGTTATCAAGGTTTAGCCGCTTCTTCATAAGTATTAACCATAAAAAAGAAAATATAAACTATATCATGCACATTTCTAAAATATAAGCAAGATCTTACTTTTTATTAGAAAAATTATATAGCAAATATTAGGTTTCACAATAGGCTTTTTTACTAGTAAAATTTGGACAAGTATATATACTTGTGTAGTCAATCTAAAAAGGTCATTACGTAATGTATGAATTATTTTTGAAAATCGTGGAACTTGTTAATACCTTTGGGTATTTGGGAATTTTTTTAATGACCTTTATTGAAAGCACGTTCATTCCCATACCAGCTGAAATAACCTTAATACCAGCTGGCTACTTAATTAATAAAGGGGAAATGAACTTTTACTTAGTGTGGCTTGTTAGCATTTGCGGGACTTTATGTGGGTCCATCCTTAATTACTATATAGCAGCTTCCGTAGGAAGACATATACTGCTTAAGTATGGCAAATACTTCTTTATTGATGAAAGGAAGCTTACTAAAATAGAATCTTTCTTTACCGATCATGGTGCAATATCCACCTTTACGGGCAGGTTGTTGCCTGGACTTAAGCATTTTATATCTTTCCCGGCGGGACTTGCGAAGATGGATTTAAGAGTTTTTTGCATATACACAACTTTGGGCGGGTTAATCTGGTGCTTCATTTTATTAATGTTGGGATATTTAATAGGGCAAAATGAAAAGCTAATAGCAAAATATCTTAAAGATATTAACTATATAATTATCGCTTCAGTTGCTGTTATCGTAGCTACATATATTTGGTATAAGCGCAAAAGAAAAAGATATTGAAAATATACTCCGTTAATTTGAAAGATTGGAGCGTCGCAGCTAATTTCTCCGCTTCCGCACCTATTAAGCATAGGCTTACGGTGCTCAAATTGCTGCTTCTTCCACTTTTTCAAATTTCCTGTCGTCTATACCTTTTTGTCAACTCTTAATTTACTAGAAGTATACAAAAACATACTTGAATAATAACTTCATGCATATTAGCATCTCATATTAATAATATTACAAGATAGATTACCTTCATAAAAATATTTATTGCGGCAGACCATGCCGGGTATGAACTTAAAGATTTAATAAAGAGCAATATACCAGAACTCAATATGGTAGACCTGGGCTCATTTTCTCAAGAATCTGTTGATTATCCTGATATTGCTGAGGAAATGGCGAGTGCGATGTATCCTGATAAAGATTCATTTGGCATTTTAATTTGCGGAACAGGGATAGGAATTTCGATTGCTGCAAATAGGTTTAGTCATATTAGGGCTGCTCTTTGTAGAGGAGCTGAAGATGCTAAAATGTCAAGAAAACACAATGATGCAAATATCTTGGCTATTGGAGCAAGAATTACCGGATTAGAAGAAGCCATCGCTATGATAAAAACATTTATCTCAACAGAGTTTGAAGGCGGAAGGCATCAAAGAAGAGTTAATAAGTTAGGGGGAAACATGCACGAAACATTAGCAAATTTGGCGGAATCAGATACAGAAATAAGTGCGGCAATACAGGCGGAATTCAAAAGACAGCAAACAACTATTGAGTTGATTGCCTCAGAAAATATTGTAAGCAAAGCGGTTTTAGAAGCTCAAGGCTCGGTACTAACTAACAAGTATGCCGAAGGTTACGCAGGCAAGCGTTATTATGGAGGTTGTGAATGTGTGGATGTAGTTGAAGAACTTGCAATTGAAAGACTTAAAAAACTATATGGAGTTAAATTTGCTAATGTGCAACCGCATTCGGGGTCGCAAGCAAACCAAGCTGTATTTCTAGCAACTTTACAACCGGGGGACACTTTCCTTGGGATGTCTTTAGATTCAGGTGGGCATCTTACCCATGGTTCACGCGTAAATCTATCAGGTAAATGGTTTAAGGCTGTTTCTTATAACGTAAACCCTGAAACTGGGTTAATTGACATGGATGAAGTTGAAAAACTCGCCATACAGCATAAGCCAAAACTTATTATCGCTGGTGGATCAGCCTATCCAAGGCACCTGGACTTTGCCGCATTTAGAAAAATAGCAGATAAAGTGGGCGCTTTACTAATGGTTGATATGGCGCATTTTTCAGGCCTTGTAGCTGGGGGAGCCTTTCCAAGCCCAATTCCTCATGCTCATGTAATAACTTCTACAACTCATAAAACTTTACGTGGGCCTCGTGGTGGCATAATACTTACGGATAGTGAAGAGCTTGCAAAGAAAATTAACTCTGCAATCTTCCCAGGTTTACAAGGTGGGCCGCTTATGCATGTGATAGCCGCAAAAGCGGTAGCCTTTGGAGAAGCGCTCCAGCCAGAATTTAAAGCTTATGCAAATAAAGTGGTGAGTAACGCGCAAACGTTGGCCCGCACCCTGCAAAATCGTGGATATACTATTTTCACAGGGGGAACAGATTGCCACCTTTTATTAGTAGATTTGCGCTTGCAAAATTTAACTGGTAAAGCTGCAGAGAGGTCTTTAGAAAACGCGGGGCTAACTTGCAATAAAAATTCCATTCCTTTTGATACTCAAACACCATTTATAACCTCTGGCATAAGGCTCGGCACACCTGCTGGAACATCTAGAGGCTTCGGCAATGAGGAATTTGAGACAATAGGAAATTTGATAGCAGATGTGTTAGATGGTTTAGCAAAAAACCCTGATGATAACTCCGCTGCAGAAAAAAAAGCTGCTTTGGCTGTGAGTGCTATGTGTGCTAAATTCCAAATTTATTAAATATTACAAAGTGCAGCGTTAAAATTTAACCTTTAAATAGTATTGGTATTGTTTATGAAAAGCTAGACCATACTCCCTGACATCATCGCTACACACAAGCAAATACCTGGACTATAGAATAAATTGTCCTTTAAATAAAATTTCAATAATCCTCCTACCACTGACGCAGTCAGTCAA
>JAQSWL010000057.1 GCA_029266655.1 Candidatus Midichloriaceae bacterium
ATATTGTTTCATGGCTAAGTTTTGAAAGTTTTGTTGCAAAGATATTTCTATTACTTAGCCTGCTTCTTTACAACCTTTTATCCATAACTCACGTTAAGTAATATAAATTACCCACGAATAATAATCTGAAAAGCATTTTTTACAATCAAAAGTTGCAAATATTTATCTCTCCTTTCTATAAAGCACATGCTTAGATAATTTATAATTAAGTGGCAGTTTAGGATGAGAGAAGTCACCATTTACATCTCTAATCATGCCAATTCTTTCCATAACCTTGATGGAGCGAATGTTATCAGGCACGGTAAATGAAACTATTTCTTCAAGCCCTATTTGATTGAATCCATAATCCAAGCAAGCTTTTGCGCCCTCTGTGGCAAACCCTTTGCCCCAATACTGAGACCCCAAGCGCCATGCAATTTCAACCGCGGGAGTGAAATGAGATTCAAAAGCTACATTCTTTAATCCTATATATCCTACTAACTCTTGGGTATCTTTTAGCGTGAGAGCCATAACACCAAATCCATATTCAATATAGTGCTCAACCATTTTATTCATGAATAGTGCTGTTTCTTCAGTTGTTAAAATGTTTGGCATGTACTCCATAACAAAGAGGTCTTTGTTTATCGAAGAAAATGGCATAATGTCTTCCTCTCTCCAAGGCCTTAAAATTAGACGATCTGTATGAATTATTGTTTTCATAATTATTACCATTTTTTAATAAATCTCTTTGGACATTTTATTTCCTCTCATATTTCCTGACACCGCTATTAACACTTGCTCCCCGAAAGCAAATTGCGCCCCAAATAAATTTAATAGCTCTCTTATCTCTGGCATATAGCCAAAGCAGCATAAAAAGGCATATTAATTTGAATCAATCTAAGACTTGTGTACATGAGCTAAAAACCCTAAAAATCCTTACGACGCCTGACTCAGCTAAAGAACCGCCCCAGCGGCGTCGCAATCCTTTATAGAAGCTTCATGCCTTCTTATACTGTCTTAGCTATACCAAAAAAGCCCTGAATGTCATGCAATTCAGGCATGCATATCAGGGCTAAAATAAAATCTTGATAAAATAGTTACAGTCTATGCACTCATTATATTATCAATTACTCTGGTAGCGCCAAATGGTACTTATAAAATAGTGCACCGACGCGGAATAACGCAACAATGTAATTAGTAATAAGTATTAGTCTCTAGAAACTACAACTTGAATATTGGTTTGCACATCTGGATGCAATACAAGCACTACTTCATAAGAACCGATATTCTTAAATCTCTCAGGCATGTAAATGCAATCTATTCCGACAGATTCGCCAACTTTATCTGAAACAGCTTTAGCAACATCTGAACTTGAAACAGCACCGTATAATTTGCCATCTTCACTAGCTTGTCTAGCAATAGTAATACTTAACCCTTCGAATTTCCCTATAGCGGCTTCCGCTGTAGTTTTTCTCTCTTGGTTAGCTTTCTCTATTTCAGCTTGCTGGGCTTCAAAATATGCAACATTTGCTTTGTTAGCACGCAAAGCTTTTCCTCTTGGCAGCAAGAAATTTCTAGCAAATCCATCTTTAACTTCTACTCTTGATCCAATATTACCAAGCTTAGCAATTTTTTCTAATAAAATAACTTCCATGAATAAATAACTCCAAATTAATTAGCTTGCTGAAAATGGAAGAAGAGCAAGCGCTCTTGCGATCTTAATCGCCCTTTTTAATTGCCTTTGCTTTGGAGCACAAACCCCTGTAAGCCTATTAGAAAGTATTCTACCTCTTTCTGAAACATATTGACTTAGCAACTCAATATTTTTGTAATTAATTTCTGGTGCATCTTTCCCTGATAAAGGACACCTGTTTCCACCACCAGAATTACTCTTGCGGTTAAACAAAACGGAGTTAGGGATTAGCATTGCTGGTCTTTCTTGCGAACTATTATTTTGTGACATTAACTACCTAAATTTAAATTATAGAGCTTCATCAGAACTTGAACCAGGAGTAGCTTTCGCTGGAGCCTGCATCATAATAGATGGTTGAGAATCAAGTTTCTCCACAGCTAAAGTCAAACATTTAATAACTGATTCGTTAATTTTACAATTCCTTTCAAATTCTTTAACTGCATCATTAGAAGCATCAACTCCCAATAAAACATAATGGCCTTTTTTATTCTTTTTCACTTCATATGCTAAAGAACGTAAGCCCCAATATTCTTTTTTAATAATCTTGCTACCAGCAGTGGTAAAGATTTCAGAAAATTTATCTGAAAGTTTGTGCACGTCTTGGGCTGGGATATCCTGACGGGTTACAAAGATGCATTCATATAATGCCATTAGTTAAAACTCCTAAATTCGGATCCATACTCTTTGAGTATATTCAATTAATACCATACGCAATAGATAAGCTTGTAATTTCATGCCCCCAAAATACTATGAGCAAAGTTAAAACACAAACCTAACCAATTGCCTTTGACAAATAAGTGTGTAGATACTACAAAATAATCCATAAAACGCAAGCTATTTTATTAGATAATTTGCGGAAGCTTGTTTACTGATTCAACAATTGCGTAAGCTACTGCGAATTCTTCCTCATCAGCCAAAGAAATATGCACTTTAAAAGCTTCACAATTATTGCAAGACAGCTTTACAATTGGCCTTCCATTTTGCAAATTTTGAATTTCTATATCTGTAAAAGATACAAATTCACCAATACCTGTGCCTAAAGCTTTAGCTACCGCTTCTTTGGCTGCAAATCTTTTTGCAAAATATTTATAGTAACTCTTATCCAACGCAAGCTTTTGAGCTCTTTCTATTTCTGACTCGGTGCAGATACGCCGCAAAAACTTAAGGCCAAATTTTTTTATGAGCTGTTGAATCCTGGTGACCTTAACAATGTCACAGCCAACCCCAACTATCATATATACTCCGTTAATTTGAAAAATTGGAGCGTCGCATCTAATTTCTCCGTATCCGCACCTATTGGCATAGGCTTACGGTACTCAAAATTGCCGCTCCTCCCATTTTTCCAAATTCCCTGTCGTCTATACATTTTTCCAACTCTTCATTTACGAGAGGTATACTACCTAGATAAATTGCAGTAAGAGTCCAATTTAGCGCTTTTTATTTTCTCTATTATATCTTCTGAAGCCCTTCGGTTGCTTTCTTGAAAGGAAACTTTACTCTGCTGTTCAACCAAGTTGTTGTCATTGCTTTGCTTTAATTGCACAAGCAACTGAGGTATGCACAAAGAAATACAACCTTTGTAGGTAACTTCACCATTACCAGTAAGATCAAAGAAAGAATCCGGAGATACAGAACCCAAAGCTGAGTTTAAAAGCACAACCGCCTCTCTCGCCGAATTTTGACAAGGTATACTTAAATTAGACTTAGCAGTTACAACGCCACATTTACTGGTTTGAACCATATGCGTAAGCGCCATCTGCGCAAGTGTTACTGGGTCTTTATAGTTAGTCATATCTAATAAATAGCTTCATATAGTGATTATAGTATATAACAAATTTGTTACAATTTTATTAAGGCTCACTTATTTATTTTTTTCTTTGCTTAATTCTTCACGAGCATGCGGAGATAAAAGAATATTCAACTCTTTCAATTGCTTCTCTGTAGCAGGCAATGGCGCCCCCATAAGCATGTCTTGCGCGCTCTGGTTTAACGGGAAGCAAATTACCTCACGAATATTAGGCTCATCTGCAAGCAACATAACAATCCTGTCAATTCCAGGTGCAAAACCGCCATGAGGAGGAGCCCCAAATTTAAACGCACGAATCATAGCACCAAATCTAGCGTCCACTTCTTCGTCGGAATAACCAGCTATTTCAAATGCTTTATACATTATCTCTGGTTTATGATTCCTTATCCCTCCACTAGAAAGCTCAACGCCATTACAAACAATATCGTATTGGAATGCTTTGATCGCTAATTGCTTTTCAACTGTATCTGCAGCAAGCAATGCCTCCAAACCACCCTGTGGCATAGAAAATGGATTGTGCAAGAAGTCAACCTTCTGATCTTCTTCATTAAATTCATAAAAAGGAAAGTCTACTACCCAACAGAATTTATACACACCCTGCTCAATGATTCCTAAATCCTCACCAAGCTTAATACGCACTTTACCAGCCATCTTCGCCGCTGCAAGCTCCACATCGCAAGTAAAGAATACGCTATCGCCGTTTTCTAAGCCAGCAACCTTTTTAAGTTCAGCTTGCTTCTCAGGGCTTAAGAACTTAGCAATAGGCCCCTTAGCGGCACCATCTTTATCATAAGTAATATAAGCCAAACCTGCTGCACCAAGCTCGCTCTGAGCAAATGCAATCATCTTATCAAAAAAACTTCTAGGCTGCTCAGATGTAGCAGGAGCCGGAATAGCTCTAACTATCTTACCTTGGGCAATCGCATTTTTGAAAATAGAAAATTCTGAATCACGGAAAATCTCAGTAGCATCAGAAATCTCAATAGGGTTTCTAAGATCAGGTTTATCAATACCATATTTAAGCATGGCATCCGCATAAGTAATTCTTGGGAAAGGCGCCTTGGTAACAGTTTTAGAAGTAAATTCTCTGAACACGCCTTCTAATACTGGCTCCATCGTAGTAAATACATCTTCCTGCGTTACAAAAGACATTTCAATATCCAGCTGATAAAACTCTCCAGGGGCCCTATCCGCCCTTGCATCTTCATCTCTAAAGCATGGAGCTATTTGGAAATAACGATCAAAACCAGAAATCATAAGCAACTGTTTAAATTGTTGCGGGGCCTGAGGTAGCGCAAAAAACTTACCAGGGTGCACCCTACTTGGCACCAAAAAGTCCCTAGCACCTTCAGGAGAGCTTGCTGTTAGAATTGGGGTTTGAAACTCCATAAATCCAGCTTCCACCATCCTACGGCGAAGAGAATAAATAACACTATTACGCAATATTATGTTGGCATGCATTTTATCACGCCTTAAATCTAAGAAACGATATTTAAGCCTTAAATCCTCGGGGAAATTATAATCTGCATTCACATTAATCGGAAGTACATCAGCACGGCTTATTATCTCTAAATCCTCAACTACAACTTCCACTTCCCCAGTTGGCAAACTAGGATTTACAGCATCAGCAGTTCTTGCAACAACTTTACCAGTTATGGTTATAACGCTTTCAAAGCTAAGCGAGCAATAGTCCGCATATTTTTCTTTACTGAGTTTTGCAACTTCTTTGTCTAATTCCGATGACAATATCTGGGTAATACCATAATGATCTCTAAGATCAATGAAATAAACACCACCATGATCTCTTCTTCTATGCACCCAGCCAGAAAGCTTGACGGTTTGCCCCACATGCTTGGCATTAAGCTCACCACAGGTATGCGTACGGTATTTATGCATTTTAAAACTCCATTCCTTGAACCGGTGGTATACTAATATATTTATAGCTTTCTTTCAATGCATATAAATAGTTGAAGAAATAAATTTAAAAGTTATAATGAGTTCACATAAAATTTTTTGTATGGATGTGAAAATATGGCAAGAGTTACTATAGAAGACTGCACAAAAGTTGTTCCTTCAAGATTTGAATTGGTAATTCTAGCAGCTCAGCGCGCTAAAGATATTGTTGCTGGCTCTAAGATAACCGTTGAACGCCATAATGATAAAAATGCTGTAGTTGCTCTGCGTGAAATATCTTTGGGAAATATTGATGTAGAAGAACTTAAGGAAGAGGTGATAAAAAAACATCAAAGGTTCCATCAAGCAGATTTAGTGGACAGTCCCGAAGAAAATGATCTAAGCGAAGATCACTCTGAAATTCTTTCTGAGGTTAAATCCCTTGTTTCTCAAGACATTGATGAAAATGACATGTACGAAGAAGAAGTCGTTGAAGAAGAGGTTTAAACTTTGTTCTATATAGCGCTTGCATATAGCTTTGCTACTATTACCCTTCTTGGATTATTAGTATTAACATTAGCAAAGTACAATAGGGTTCGGCGTAAAAGCAATTCTCAAGCATACTCAAAGAAAAGGTGATGCATGTATACCAACATTCACCCACTTGATAAATACAACTTTTTAAAGCAACTTTCTCAGCTTTCATTTATTGAAAAAATAATTCTTTTTGGCTCAAGAGCTAGGGGCGATAATTACGATAGGTCTGATATTGACTTAGCTATTGTATGCCCAAAAGCCAGTAGTAATGATTGGCTTAAAGTTTTAGAAGTGATAGATTCGGCTGATACATTGCTTAAAATAGATTGTGTGAGATTAGATGATTTGCCAAAAAAGTCAGAACTCAGAGAAAACATTATGAAAGAAGGAAAAGTTATATACATCTCGCAAATGAAGAGTTGACAAAAAGTATAGACGGCAGGAAATTTGGGAAAGTGGTAGGAGCAGCAATGGAGAGCACCGTAAGCCTATGTCAATAGATGCAGATGCGGAGAAATTAGCTGCGACGCTCCAATTTTTCAAATTAACGGAGTATATATGCAAAAGAGTCTGATTAAACTAGATAAATTTAAGAAAGCCCTAATCTCTCTCGAGGCTATATATGACAAGCCAATGCAAGAAGATAGAAGTAATATAGATGCAACCATACAAAGATTTGAATTTACTTTTGAGCTTTTTTGGAAAAGCTTAAAGGACCTATTCTATGAACAAGGCATTGAGTTAAATTACCCAAAAGAAGTTATAAAGCAAGCCTATGCTAACAAATTACTTGATGATGAAAGTATATGGCTACAAATGCTAAAAGACCGAAACCTTACTTCACACACATATGATGAAGTCTTAGCAGATGAAATATTTAAAAACATAAAATTATATACACCACTTTTTAGGAAGGCTTTATTGCAAATCGAGAAATTGCATTGCAATGCATAGCAATTTAATTATAGAAAAAATGATTTATCTTGCGTTTTTCTATTGAAATCATTACAATCCTCTCAGAATAATTGTTATAATTACCTATAATGCGCGCAAATAATAAAAGTAAATTTAAATTTTTAGCAAACCCGGATTGGGAGGAAGCGAGGAAGGTGTTTAATATTAAATTCGCCGCTAATACCTATACGTTTGCAGATTTTATCTCGCTACTTGAATATCCAAATTATAAAGAACAAATTATAAATATACTGCAAAATCAAGAAAACCTAAGCATAACACCTCTACAACAAAAGTTTCTCATCTATGTCTATGAAGCGCAAATTAAAGAAGCACTGCAATTACGCGAAGAGCTTTTAAAAGAGAATCAAAATTTAGGTGGAGAGTTAGATATCTTCTCAGGTCAGCTAATCAGTCAGCAACTAGATTTGGTTAAAACAATAATTAATCTTATAGAGCAAAACTCTTGGGATGAGATTTTAGCATTAGAAAACCTCTCTATATTAGAAGGTTTTAGTTTCCCAAGCAACTACATTGCCGGAAGTTTTGGTTCAACTTCTAGCATTAGCACGCTAATATTAAAAGCAATTGAAAATCAGGCCCCACTTGATGTTATCATAAAGCTTCTAGAAGTTGGGATATTATATCCTAATGTGTCAGAGGTAGATGAGAACAGAGAGGTTCTTGAAGAACATAAAGCAATCCTTGAAGAGCTTAAGAACCCATCTTTAGATACAGATAACTGCAAAGCAGTTTTTGATTTTTTACAAAAATATAAGTATGAAGAAACCGTTATAGATTTTACTAAACACGTCTCAAGCAGCGCCGATAAATTAGAGGCGAGTGAACGAGAACAATTTTTACATGGCATTTTAACATATGTGGATTTTGAGACTTACTTAAAAATTTATCTCGCTCAATACCGATACTGCGCTAATATAGCTTATGAAGACAATCAAAAGCTAAACAATACGCAAAAAGCAGTGATAAAAGCACTTGTTAATTGTGATTTTGACTTTATAGAAAATTGGCAGAAAAAGGAAATCGACCTTGATGAGGGTATTAAGTCAGGCATTGTTAGCTTAATGGAGGCGCGAGGCCGGTGCCTTGATGCATTTTCTATTCCGCTTGAAGAAGCAAAAGAGCAAGAAAAATTTTTAGATAAAGATCCAAATTTCAATCTTTATGGGATTATTGACGCGGAGAAGAAAATACTAAATGCAGAGGCGACTACACGTGATGACCCAATAAGTATTGCCTTGATAGTTAAATTCACTAACCCAGCCTGCGAAGAGATTGATGTTCCGAGTATTTTAAATGAAAAAATTACTTACATTAATCTAGGTGATATTTACATAAAATATGAATGTAATAGCAAATTAATTGCTGACAATTTAGTCTTATGTTTACAAACCATATTCTCTCCCCCCATCTACAGGAGAACAGATGCTGAAAAAATGTTACCCACAATTGAAGAAATTTTTAAAATATTATTTTTTAACAAGAAAAAAGAAAACAGCAAAGGGAATAATCTTTGGGATAAAATCGAATCACTTATTGAACATTTAGATACAAATGTACAGAAAGGTAAACGAAGCATTTGGTTTTTTGCTTATCTAATTCCAAATTTATCTCATGAAGATGTTGAGGATCTGAAGAAAGATAGGGATAATATTTTACAGTATGTAAAAGATATAGATAACCGTCCTGATTTACCTTTAACTTTTCAAAATTTAAAAAATCTGCATTCAAAATTATTTAGCGAAGAACCCTTTGACTCATTTTTCAAAAAGCATTTTGCTAATAAATATCCTCAGTATTGGAACCAGATTGAGAGCCTTAGGGATTCATCTGAGTATCTTGATTGGCTAAAAAATAAGGTAGAAAATAACAAATATAATTTAGATAGCATTTGCAAGGTTTATGGGAATTATAATTTAGATGCTATGGCGGCGGACTTACGAAAAAGTACGACACGGGTAGAGTTTAAACACCTTATTAATCAGGATTCAATCAAATCTCTTTGGGTTACAAAAAATCGTCAATTACCCAGTTATATCAAATCCTTTGAAAACTATCCTTTTCTCTTCAAGGTAGGCGCTTTAGAACCCTTCGTTTTTACAACGGCAATTAACTATATTCTGCAGTTTTTAAATGTAGAAAGCAATCTTAGATACACAGCAACCGCTGCCTCACTTCTATGCTCTACCATGTTTTCAGCACTTAATTATTATGGATCAAACACTTCAAGGGAGAGAAGCTATCTTGATTCACTACATAATGAACGTGAGTTATGGATAAAAGGTTGTAAAGAAGCAGGCTAAGTAATAGAAATATCTTTGCAACAAAACTTTCAAAACTTAGCCATGAAACAATATGATA
>JAQSWL010000004.1 GCA_029266655.1 Candidatus Midichloriaceae bacterium
ATAAAAGCCATAAAAAGAGAGTGTATTTTAATTTAATAAAAAGCAATAATGCAAACAACGGGTTGCCGTTGTTTGTTCATTTTTTGCAAGATCTTTATATAAGATCTTGCAGGCCTGGCGCAGCGCTTCGCGCTTGCCCCGGTAGCGCCAGTCCTTTCTTTGTGCTTTGCTTTTTATTAGTTAAATTTATTAATTTACTAGGTATGGATGGACTATCGGTTGTTACGCTTACAGCACTTTCAACAGTTATGGAATCCAGGCGGGGGGTATATCTACATATACCGCATGCGAATTGTTACAGGAAAAAGGCGGTTGCAGCAAAGAAAAGGGCGCATGTGAGTATAAAATATACTTTTTAGCTACTCCTTAGCACTTTAAATAGTTATGCGCTGGTAGTGTTGGAGCTTGATTATAGCTAAGCCTTTATAATTTGACTACGAGTTGCTTGATCACTCATGTAGGATTCACTACATTTCGTTCCTCGCTCCTATATTCAAATTAAAATGCTTTAGCTATACACATCAAGAATTGGTACCAATCCAATTCCTTATCACAGCAATGGTTTCCTCTGGATGTTGCTCCACAAGCTCATTAATATATTTTGCTAAACTAGCTTTTTTGCGGCTATTTGGAGAGTCAGCAAAATTTTTGGATATTTCAGTATCTTCTTCTTTATTAATATCAAGACCATTAGCAGGGGTTGAGCTTGATGAATTGCCTTGAGTGCCTCCAGCAGAAGATTCGCCACTTAATGGATTGTTGGACATCAGCAATGTTTGTACGGCCAACTCTTCAGCTGCTACGCGTCTATTATCGAGTGCTTTGATTATTATAGGTCTAATAACTAATAAAACCACTAAGACAATAACAATACCAATTACTACCGTTTGAATTATATGGTCTAAGTCGGATTTAATCCAAGAGAACTGACCTTCCACCTCTGGCTGAGGAGAGAAATCATCAGAGAATTTCATATTGATAACTTCTATTTTATCCCCACGTTTTAAATCTAATCCAATTGCAGAAACAGCTAACAATCTTATTTTTTCTAATTCTACTTCTGATCTAGGAGTGTACACAAAAGTCTTGCTCCTGCCATCTTCAGATAGTTTTTCTATATAAAGCCCATCTATGAGTATTGCTACAGAAATTCTTTTTACTCTCCCACTTTCACTAATTTTATTAGTGACGGTTTTAGAAATCTCATAATTAGTTACTTCATCAGTCCTGTTTTTATTAGATTTAGCACCAGTAACGCCACTGCCTGTAGTTGGTGCATTGGGTATATTAGTGGCTACACTTAATTCGGAAGAGCCCTCTTGTTCTTGATCTGTCTCCTCGCTAACTTTTCGTGAACGTACTACCTGTCCTTCTGGATCATAAATTTCCGAATTAATGACCTCTCTATCAAAGTTAATATCTGCCATTACATTAGCCTTAACTTTGCCAATTCCTACAGATTTCTCTATCAATTCCTCAAGCATTATTCGATACTTTTCTTCGACGTTTTTCTGGAACTCTGCAGCATTATCTGTTATAATGGCAGCGCTATCTTCAGACACTGCTAGCTTCAATGGCCTACCATGATTGTCTAATATTGTTATATTTTCAACCCTTAAGCCTGGTACCGCAGTGGATATTAAATGGCTTATCGCTGCTACTTCGTTTTTCGAAAGTTGTTGAGAGCCTTTTATTTTTAACACTACAGATGCGCTAGTGTCAGAAGTTGCCTTTGAAAATAATTCCTTTTTAGGAATTACTATATGCACGCGAGCGCTCTCAATAGAGTTAAGTGAGCTAATAGTTCTAGCAATTTCCCCTTCAAGCGCGCGAACCAAGTTAACGTTATATATAAATTGAGACGTACCCAAAGAATCATTTTTATCAAAAATTTCATAGCCTACTATATTGCCAGAACTCGGGATGCCCTCTTGGGCAAAGGTCATTCTAAGATTTAAGGCTCTGGAGGAAATAACCAAGATATCTTTACCATCATTAGCCGTTTGATATGGTTCTCCCAAACCCTCAAGCCTTGAAGCAACGAGCGCTGCATCATTAGCAGATAGATTGGTATAAAGTAAAGACATTGGTGGAGCTGTTAATTTCATGGATAGCACTACCAATAAGGCAATTGTAAAAAGAACTCCTAGGCCCGCAAGCAGTAACTTAGGTGGTATAGCTTTTTTAAAAAAATCCATTGAGTTCTAACCCAAAATTAACAAAGTAACATTAATTGAAATTGTAGCTAAATAAAATGCTATATGTAGTTATACATAAAATTTTAATATTTAAAAGAGCTATTAGACTTGCTTTAACATATAGATTTAGTCTAGATTATACGAAAGTTAAATTTAGGTTTTAAAATATGAGTCTTCTTGCTGGCAAAAATGGCTTGATAATGGGTGTTGCAAATGAAAAGTCAATCGCTTATGGCATAGCGAAAATGGCAGCTGAATTTGGTGCTAATTTATATTTTAGCTATCAAGCGGATATGTTGCGTAAAAGAGTAGAGCCTTTAGCGACTGGTCTTGGCTTTGCTGATAACCTTATAGAATGCAACGTGAGCGATGAAACTGCAGTTGCCAGAACTTTTGAAGAATTATCTAAGAAGATAGATAAACTAGATTTCATTGTGCATGCGATAGCCTTCTCCGATAAAAATGAGTTAAAAGGAAGATATTTAGATACCTCTCGCGCCAACTTTTTAAACACTATGGATATTTCATGTTTTTCCTTAGCCAGTGTTTGTAAGCACGCCGAAGGCTTAATGAAGGAAAATGGCAGTATAATAACTCTTAGCTACTATGGCGCAGAAAAAGCAATCCCTAACTATAATGTTATGGGAGTGGCCAAAGCTGCTTTAGAAGCTAGTGTTCGTTATTTGGCAAAAGACTTGGGTAGCAAGAACATTAGGGTTAATGCAATTTCAGCGGGCCCCCTTAGAACTTTGGCTGCAGCAGGTATTAGCGACTTTCGCTCTATGCTAAAAGTAGATGAGCAAGTTAACCCTTTAAAACGCAATACTACGCTTGAAGATGTTGCCGGAGCAGCTATATTTTTGTTAAGTGATTTAGGCTCTGGCACAACAGGGGAAGTAGTGCATGTAGATTGCGGTTTTCATGCAGTTGGAATGTCTGGGGAAGATTGATTAAATTTGAGGATATTTTTATATGAAAAAAACTTTTACTGAACTACCAGAAATAAAATTAGTCGGCATTACATGCAGAACTAGCAATGCTTCTGAGATGAATCCATTAACTGCTAAAATTGGACAAATGATTCAAAAATACCAAGATGAAGGCATCGCTTCAAAAATCCCAAACCTTAAAAATCCTGTAGCTACTTACTGTGTTTACACAGAATATGAAAATGATTTTAATGGGGAATACACTTATTTTATTGGAGCTGAAGTTTCTTCATTTGATGAAGTACCAAGTGATCTTTGCAAATTAACAATTAAAAATCAACGCTATGCAAAATTTACAAATGGCCCTGCGCCAATGCCTGGGGTATGTATAGATATGTGGCAAAGTATATGGGCTATGAATTCTGAAGAATTGGGCGGAAAAAGAAAATATTCTGCTGATTTTGAAGTGTATGATGAACGTGCATATGACTTGAATAACGCCACGCTAGATATTTATATTGCTTTGGAATAATTCCGGAGCGTGGTATTGTAATTTATGGAATTAATTCATCTCATTTCTCAAAACATCTTATCACCAGCAATGCTGTTTTTTATACTTGGTGTTGGGGCTGGATTTTTAAAATCTGATTTAGAGGTTCCAGATAGCATTAGCAGCTACTTGGCTATCTACCTTATGATGTCGATAGGGTTTAAAGGTGGCGTTGCTATAGCCAATACAGAAAGCTTTGGCTTTACATTAGTAAGCGCCATAAGTTGTGGTATAGCGGTAAGTTTTTTACAACCTTTTTTAGCATATGTACTTTTGCGTGCGACTACAAAGCTAGATAAACCAACTGCAGCAGCAGTGGCCGCGCATTATGGGTCTATTAGCATGGTGACATTTGCAACCGCAGCAGCTTTTTTAAAAATGAATGATGTAGCATATGCTGGTTATATAGTGGCCATACTTGCTCTCATGGAGGCCCCTGCAATTCTATCAGGATTGTTTATTGCACATAGAGCTAGCCCAGAAACTTGCAATCACAGGCTTGAAGAGAAAAAGTTGAGCCGAGAGATTTTTACAAATGGTGCTATACTGCTTTTATTAGGCGCCTTTATAATAGGCTGGATTACAGGTCAAGGCGGAATGGATAAGGTAGAAGGATTTTTCGTTACTCCTTTCCAAGGTTTCCTATGTTTGTTTTTGCTTGATATGGGTCTGTTAGTTGCTAAAAATTTACATCAGCTAAAAAACTTTAACCTACCGCTGATTGCTTTTGGATTCTATATGCCAACTATAGGAGCTACTGTAGGACTTATAGTTAGCTATCTTATAGGGTTAGATGTTGGTACTGGAACTTTATTTACTGTGTTATGTGCTAGCGCATCTTATATTGCAGTGCCTGCTGCCATGCGCTTGGCTTTACCTGAAGCAAAGCCAGCTATATATCTCCCTATGTCACTTGCTATTACCTTCCCATTTAACATTGCTTTTGGAATTCCACTTTATTATGCATTAGCAAAAATAATATTAAATTGATATGAGATCTACTTATGGCTACCTCCCACGATACATTAAATTATACTTATCAGGAATATGCTAAAAGGCTGACTAAGGCAGCAGCAATAGCTTGCTTTGATTGGATTGGGTTAGGAGACGAGAAAGCTGCTGACCAAGCTGCAGTAAATGCTATGAGAAATGAATTTGATCATCTGAGTATAAGTGGGCGTGTGGTAATAGGCGAAGGTGAAAGAGATGAGGCCCCTATGCTATACATAGGCGAAGAGGTGGGATTAGGTGGTGATGAAATAGACATAGCGGTAGATCCACTGGAAGGGACTACTATATGTGCTAGCAACATGCCTAATTCAATTGCGGTACTTGCGCTTGCAAAGCGTGGAGGGTTATTGCATGCGCCTGATGTGTATATGGATAAAATTGCAGTTGGCCCGGGGCTCCCAAAAGATGTGGTATCACTTGATAATTCAGTAAGTGAAAATATCAAGAATTTGGCAAAGGCAAAGAAATGCAGCTCAATTGATCTAAACGTTTGCGTGCTAAAAAGGGAGAGGCATGCAGAATTAATTGCTAAAATTCGTGAGGCTGGAGCGCGCGTGCAGCTAATAGGTGATGGAGATGTTTCAGCTGTAATTGCTACATCAATATTTGGTGGTAAAGTTGATTTATATATGGGGAGTGGTGGAGCGCCAGAGGGAGTGCTAGCTGCTGCTGCACTTTCTTGCATAGGCGGGCAAATGCAAGGGAAACTGCTGTTTAGGAATCAAGAAGAAAAAGCTAGGGCTGCTGCGTCTGGAATTGAAGATTTAAATAAAGTATATAATATTCAAGATATGGTTAAGTCTGATGTTATCTTCTGCGCAACCGGGGTTACAGGAGGTTGGATGTTGGAGGGCGTAGAAAAATGTGCTTCTACATTGAAGACTTCGCATCTAATTATGCACAAAGCTACTTCGAGCATGAAGTTTATAAGCGAAACGGATTTTTTGTAATATATACTCCGTTAATTTGAAAAGTTGGAGCGGCGCTCCAACTTCTCCGCGTCCGCACCTATTAGTATAGGCTTACGGTGCTCGCAATTGCTGCTCCTACCACTTTTTCAAATTTCCTGTCGCCTATACCTTTTGCCAACTCTTAATTTACGAGAAATATACTTCTGAGTGCGTCTTTACAGAAAAATTGAATATTTCAAGTTATTGAAGTACAATGGGCATTAACATACATATAATTAAAGGTTCTGATGTCAAAGACAAAATATACAAATATAGGATCTGGCTCAATAACGGTGAATAAGGCCAAAACAGAGAATAAGGGCAATAATTTTTACAAAGGTGCTTCCACTAATGGAAGAATTATTTTCGGTAAGGTCCAATTTGGATACTATCTTGCAGGTTGTCTTGCAACTGCTTCTTTATGTTTTGCTGCATATGTGCTAACTAGCACTAATGTTAGCAACGGAATTTTTATGAACAATTCATCAATGGGTAATATATCCTTAAGTAATGGTTCCTCACTTGTCTCTACAAGCTCTGTGCCATTCCCATTATTTTTATTAGCAATTTCTGCTTTGAGTTTTGTGTGTGGTATGTCTTATTTTATAGAAAGATTATATTCTGACAATTCGCAAGCTGCAGCTGAAAACAAACCAAGCGCGCAATCTGAGTCATTCTTTGATAATAAAAGTTTTGGTTTATTATCAATTCTTAGTACTATTGGCTTAGGATACTTTGCTGGCTCTGGTTATGCAAAATCTCATAACATTATGCCACTTGCAGTTGGTGCAATAGCTTGTGGCCTTATAGGTGCTGGGCTTAATGGCTTATTTACTGGAAAATATAACTTTTTTATCGGCAATAGTATAGCGCCGACAATCAATTGTGGCAATGCATCTACGATAGTGAATATATACTTATGGTGTGACTCTGTACAAAGCACCATCACAACTGTATGCAACAGAGTTGCTGAAGTATCACTTTGGTGTAACTCTGTTAATGTGAATAACCTCAGCTCGATATAAGGAG
The DNA here is from genome assembly GCA_029266655.1 of Candidatus Midichloriaceae bacterium. Classification (GTDB taxonomy): domain Bacteria; phylum Pseudomonadota; class Alphaproteobacteria; order Rickettsiales; family Midichloriaceae; genus JAJTHY01. The sequence goes on from JAQSWL010000004.1 coordinate 6,668, forward strand.
GCAATAAGCTATTGATAATAAAGGGTTTTCTTAATATTCGATCTTCAAATAAATTGCCTTTTAAATAAAATTTCAATAATTCTCTTTCCGCTGACGGAGTCAGCAAAAGCTCTGGCTCAAAAAATTTGTGTATAGTAGGCGCTATGCGCCTGCATATACAAATTTTTTGCCCCCTGCATATACAAATTTTTTGCCCCTGCGGCTAGCCGCTTTTTCTGCCTAAGTATTGTTGAAACAGCTGCAATAATATCACTACAGGAAGGCAATTTATTTATAACAAAGGCAATAGGTTCATACCTTCTTTTTTACTTCCTTATGTCGAGCTGAGGTTATTTTATAACGTTCTGGCTATGCTTACTATATGTGGTCGGGTTGTGTATGCCCCTCTATACTTTACTACGCCTTTAGCAGTTATGGTAGTAGTCCAGGGAATTTATTCTGAGGTTTGATATTATAGATATCACATGCTATTCAGCAATAATGTTGGGGGGGTTGAAGAGGAACATGTGACAAGTTCCTCTTCGAATTATTGTACAAGTTATAAAAAATTAATTGCTGCCAGCAAGTTCTGCCACTTCTTTAGCAAGGTCAGTTTCTTGTTTTTCGATACCTTCACCAAGGCCAAATCTAGCAAATTCTTTTATAGAAATGCTTCCGCCATGCTCTTTTGCAAAGTCTGCAAGTACTTGGTTTATTCTGGTCTTGCCATCAATTACAAATAGTTGTTCAAGTAATACAACTTGCTCATAGAACTTTAGCAATCTACCTTCAACCATCTTCTCGATAACTGCTTCTGGCTTGCCAGATGTTGAAGCTTGGTCACGAATGAAAGCTTTTTCTTTCTCAACCATTGTCTTATCTAACTCAGATACACTTAAAGATTCTGGTTTAGTTGCGGCTATGTGCATGGCAATTTGTTTGCCAAGAGTAATAACCTTGGTAGGATCAATGTTGGTTTCAAAAGCAACTAACACGCCAATCTTACCTAAGCTAGGTGAGCTGGCATTATGCATATAGTTAACAACTACACCCTGATCTACAGAGAGTTTATGCGCGCGACGCAAGCTCATATTTTCGCCTATAACTGCAACATTCTCAGAAATTTCTTCCTGGATAGTTTTGCCACTAGCACTACATTTACTGTTCTTAAAGCTTTCCAAATCACTTTCAAAATTCAAGAAATCTTTAACTACGTTTTTGCATAAAATTTGAAATTTGTCATTTTTAGCTACGAAGTCCGTTTCTGAATTAAGCTCTATTAAAGCGCCAGTTTTACCTGATGCAGAAACTTCTATGGCAATTAGTCCTTCAGCAGCAACCCTGCCAGCTTTTTTTGCTGCGGCTGCTAAGCCTTTTTTTCTAAGCCATTCAACAGCTGCTTCAAAATCTCCACCAGCTTCCTGTAAAGCTTTTTTGCAATCCATCATGCCGGCGCCGGTTTTTTGCCTTAATTCATTTACTGCAGATGCGGTAATCATATTAGTTCCCCAAGAAATGTTTTATATAAAAGTAATACCAAATCTCAGAATAAATAAAGCATTAAAGCTCATCTTTTGGCAAATTCACTTGGTAAAAATTTGATGAATGTGTAAAATATTCAACTGCTTTTTCCCATCGCACTTTGCCAAAATCTGGCATTACTATCTCAATTTATTTTGAGATTTGGTATAATTCTATAGCTAAGTTTTTATAATTCCTGTAGTACTATCTCATTGCTCATGTAGTATTTGCTATACTTAATTTTGAGGAGCCTAATAGAAATTTAAAATACTTAGCTATACAAAGCTATTTAAGCACCTTCGGTATTAGCTACAGGCTCATCTTTAACAGAATCTTCCTGCGGCACATTTGCTGCTTCCTTATGCTCCATTTTTACTAATTCTTCAGCCCCAACATCAATACCTGATTTGCTCAAGCTTTGTTGGATACCACTCAAGATAGCATCTGAAGCAAGTCTTGTATAAAGCTCTATTGCTTTCCTAGCATCATCGTTACCAGGAATTATATAATCAATCCCATCTGGATTGGAGTTGGTATCAACTATAGCAACAACCGGTATTCCAAGTTTTTTAGCTTCAGTAATAGCTAGGCTCTCGAGGTTTGTATCAATAACAAACAATAGATCTGGGCTACCACCCATATTTCTTATTCCACCAAGCACGTTGTTTAGTTTAATTCTTTTGCGATCTATGTCTAATTTCTCTTTTTTAGTTAAAGAGATGTCTGGGTTAGCCAAAAGCTCTTCGTATTTTTGCAATGTTTTAATAGATGCTGATACCGTAGTCCAGTTTGTCAACATGCCGCCAAGCCATCTATGATTAACGAAATATTGCCCACATCTAATTGCTTCGGCTGCTATAGCTTCTGAAGCTTGCTTTTTGGTTCCAACAAAGAGAATTCTGCCATTTTTTGCTGCAACTTCTTTAAAAACATCTAATGCAGCTTTTAAAAGTGGTGCTGTTTGCCCTAAATCTACTATATGTATACCGTTTCTAACGCCATAGATGTATTTCGCCATCTTAGGGTTCCAAAAGTTTTTACGATGCCCGTAGTGTACGCCTGCTTCGAGCATTTCGCTCATAGTGAAATTTGTCATGAAAAATCCATATTATTTTGGTTATACCTCTGCGGAGTTAAGCCTTGTTCACAAAGCACCAAAAATAGCCCCCGCATGCGAATTGTGAGCATCTTATTATAACTACCCCCTCTACGCAAGTTTATTTTTGCGCAAATGCTAAATTTTTGAACTCATAAATAATACCAAATCTCAAAATAAATAGAGCATTAAAGCTCATCTTTTGGCAAATTCACTTGGTAAAAAATTGATGAATATGTAAAATATTCAACTACTTTTCCCCTTCGCACTTTGCCAAAATCTGGCTTTACTATCTCAATTTATTTATGAGATTTGGTATAAAAGTTCTTTACACATATTGTGTATGACATTATTTTTTATTTTCAATGCTTGCAATTGCAATGTTTATACTTTAACAATCTTGAAGGACTGAGAATTGGTGTGAATCATATGTTGAAAAAATTTTTTATTAATGTAGCTTTGATAGCTTTGGTTGGCGGCTTATCTTCTTGCTCTTACATCAGTAAGTTTACACAGAAGAAAGAAGAGCCAAAAGAAGTTAGTTATGAAGAACAAGAGTTTGTTGAGCCAGCTCCTACTGAAACTGTTGTGCATATGCACCATCATCATGGCAATGCAAAACATGTTGCCCATCAGCACCATGAACGCCACCATACAGAACATCATAACCATAAGCGGCACCTCCATTCTCATGCACTTACTACAAAACATGGCTCTACTTCAATTGAAGTAGATTCAGGTAATGAGTTGAAAGATGTTACTTGCACTGAAGTTTCATACTCTTCTGTGTCTGATAAAATTCAAACCTTAGGTTATATACCTTCTAGCACAGAGCTACCAGAAGCTAAGCCTGTTATAGTGAAGGAGCAACCTAAAAAGATTCATCGCAAAGCAAAGAAACATAATGCTCGCAAAGTAGATGCTTATAATTCTTCTAATAAGGATCAAGCTTCTACTAAGAAAGTGGTTCATGCTGAAGAAATTGATAAAAATATGACTAGTGAAAGTGTACCTGCTGTAGATCAAACTACAAACAGCGTTGCAGTAACTAACGAACCAGTTGCGCATAAGCAAGTAGAGAAATCTATTAAGGTGGACGCTCCGTCTTCAACTTCAACTTCGGCTCCAACACCAACTCCTGCTCCTGCTAACCCTGTTACCTCTCCTGCAGTTGTAGATAGTGTTCCTGTTCCAGTAGCTCCTGTTGTGCCTACTCCTACTCCTACGCCTGCGCCTGTGCCAATAGTTGCTCCAACAAAAGTTGAGCCTAGCGCTTCTGCTGCTCCAGCAGCACCTATGCCTATGCCTAACGAAATGTCTTTAGCAAATTCCAACAATGTTGTTTCAGTTGGAAGAATGGCTACTATAGATTATTCGGATTCTAGTATAGATATCCCATCTGAAGGTGCTACCATGCTTGAGCAGATTGCTGCTGACCTCAAACAAAATGCTTCGAAAAACCTTAAGATTCAAAGCTATGCTTTTTCTAAAGATGGAAATGCTACAGAAGCTAGGAGAAATTCTCTTCAAAGAGCTATAAAAGTTAGAAAATATTTGATAGATAAAGGTGTAAGCGCCAGTAGAATTAGCGTTAATGCTATAGAAGATATAAATAATAAGCTTAATAAAGTGGAAATTTCTTTTGAAGAATCAAAACAATAGTTAGTTTTAATGAAGAAGCTTCCTATAAATTTAATTAGCAAACACTTCGACTTATTGGTTGGAGTGTTTGTGTTTTGTGCAATAGCGTTACTGCTTGTAATGAGTTTTTATATTATTAATTCTCCCAGTGACTACCTACAAGAAGACTTAGTGAGAATAATGTATATACATGTTCCAGCTGCATGGCTTGGTTTGGGCATTTATAGTTGTATAGCTATGTTTTCTATTTGTTTTGTGATTTTTAAAAATCCGCAATATTTTCTTATAGCAAAAAATTTGGTAACAATTGGTGCTTGTTACACATCTATAGCATTATTTACAGGTGCGGCATGGGGAAAGCCAGCTTGGGGCACTTGGTGGGTTTGGGATGCTAGATTAACCTCCATGTTATTACTTTTATTTATATACATTGGATATAAAAGTATTAGCCAATATGATAGTTATAATTATGGCTCTGCTGTAGTTTCTAGTTACTATGCAATAACTAGCTTTATTGTGATTCCAATAATAAAGTTTTCTGTTGATATATGGAGCACGCTACATCAGCCCAGCAGCGTTTTTAAATTAACTGGCTCTTCTATTCACCCAGAAATGCTCAAAATACTAGTCGTTTCTTTCTTTTTTCATGTATCTTTTACTTGCCTCATAGTGGTTATAACTATACAAACGGATATATTGGATAAGAAAAACAAAAAATACATAACAAATGGTTAAGTCTTTTTTGGGTCTATTTTTGCTACTACTTGCTTTAATGCCAACTAGTGCACTGGCGGGTGCTTGGGTAAAAAAAGAAGGTGAGGGCTCTGAGACTACATCCATTTTTTATCACGCACCGTATAAATCTAATTTTAGCAGCTCTTCAACGGATGCATCTTTCAATGATTTTAAATATAACATATCCAATAAAACTAGTTCATACAGTCTCTCTAATAGCTTAGAATATGGTTTGACTCCCGATATAACCTTGATCGGAGATGTTTATACATCGCGCTATGATGATGAGTTTGAGGTGAAAAGTCAGTTAAATGGGGCTGGAGAGCCATCTTTAAAATTTAAAATTAATTATTATGATGTAGAAACTAAATTGGGATTTAAAGGACATATAAATCAAGGTGACTATGATGCATTGAGTTACCAATTTTTATTATATCCTGGCAATTTAATAGCTCATGATAAGTCATATTACTTAAGAAAAAAATTAAGTGGCAAGCTCTCGCTTTTATATGGCAGCTCTTTCAACATTCCCTTCGGAATGAATTCCAGGCCAGATTATGGAAATTACATAGATTTAGAATCGTCTATAAAATACTTTCCTAGAGCTGATACAGTAGAATATGGATTAAGCGCCAACATTGGGATAAGGCCGTTTAATAAAGAGATTTTATTTGTATTTGGTTTGGATAATACTTTTAATGGCTATAATTGTACCAAACGTCCTTTCAGTAATGAAGCAATAACAAACACTATTACCTCTCTAGGCCTAAGCCAGGAAGTATCAAGCGCTTTATTAAGTTCTATAAACTCTAATTTGAAAGTTCAGGGAAATTCACCTTACAGCCAAATTAACTTGCAAATTGGATATAATTTAAATGATACAAATATTGTGACACTGCAATCTCTTCACAATGTGTTTAAAAACAAACCATTCACCTATAATACGTATTATATAACTTTAGAGCATAAATTTTAAGGCCAATTATAATGTTAAAAGACGGTATACTAGATTTAAAGAAGTTAGACTTATCAGCTAAAACCGTGCTGACTGAAAGACAAAAAATGGTCTTTTTTCTTCTTGCGCTGATTTACATGTTTTTTCTTGATACTTATCTTGATGCAACAGCATATTGGACAATGATAGTTTTTAATTGCGCATATTTTTTCACCAGTAACTATCGACTTGCTCATATAATAATGGGTGTAAAACTTTATAATTTCCAACAAAAGGAAAGGAATCCATTCTTTTTAACTGATGATCAGTTGCCAACCTATACAATTCTAGTGCCTTTGTTTCATGAATCTTCGATTATACCTTCATTAATCAATGCTTTATGTGCTTTTGATTATCCAAAAGAGAAGCTGCAAATATTAATTATTTTGGAAGAAGAAGATAAAGAGACATTGGCAGCTATAGAAAAGAATGGCTTACCAAGTCATTTTCAAACTGTAATTGTTCCTAAATCAGAGCCGCAGACTAAGCCTAAAGCTTGCAATTATGCCATGCAATTCGCGACCGGGGAATTAACTTGCATTTATGATGCAGAAGATAGGCCAGATAGTTTGCAGTTAAAAATAGTAGCAAATAAATTTGCTGTTTCTGATAAGAGAATTAGTTGTTTGCAATGCAGGCTATTTTTCTATAATGGGCATGAGAATTTACTTACTTCGATGTTTGAAATAGAGTATCAAGGATACTATAATTTTATTTTGCCAATTGCCACTTATTTTAAATATCCGCTACCGCTAGGTGGTTCTAGCAATCACTTTAAAACCGACTACTTGATAGAAATAGGTGGCTGGGACCCTCATAACGTAACAGAAGACGCAGACTTAGGCATGAAGTTTGCCATGCTTGGGCGTACCGCGAAAATTATTTATTCTTTCACGAAAGAGGAGGCGCCGATAACTGTGGCTGCCTGGTTGCCGCAAAGGGTTAGATGGCTCAAAGGTTTTTTCCATACTTGTTTCATATATTTTAGGCACCCTATTCAGGTTATGAAATCTTTTAAATTAAAAGGGGTGGCGTTCTTTTTATATATATTGTGCTTAAGCCCTTTTTTAATGATAACCTCGCCTGTTGTACTTATATTAAGTGCTGCTACATATCTTTCATTTTTTGATTTCAGCGCTAGTACCAACCTTATGTTGATACTTCTTAGCTGGGTGAATTTTGTTTCCACAATTATGTCTACGCTACTTACTTCATATATGGTTTTAAGTATACATGGACATCGCTACTTAAGATGGAGATGGATGTTCTTTATACTTTATGCGTTTCTTCTAGTATATGCAGCAATTATTGCTATATTTAAGTTGTTTAAAGAGCCGCATAAATGGGACAAAACTACCCATGGTGTAACAAAGGTGAAGATAGAGAATTAATGCTAGCTTAGATGACACTTTTTTGTGTTTTTTATGCGTAAGCTTAAGTGTTATAAAAAGCAAAATATTAAGGCAAGGCCAGAGCTTTTCTGCCTTAGTATTATTGAGTTTTCTAAAACGCTATAGCCACTTATACCAAGTCCCGAGAATAATTTAGGTAAAAGTGCATAGATTTTTGGCAAATACGAAGGGGGAAAAGGGCTTTAGTATTTTATATACCAAACACTTTTTCCTCAAGTAGGTTTGCCCTAAAGATATGCGCTTATGCCCAATTATTTTCGGGACTTGGTATTAGGCAATTTATTGAATGCTATGGTTTGCCTCACTTTCAACAGTTATGCCTAAACCCCGTGTCCTTGGCTGTGCGTTCCTCTAGCTCCAGTTATCTGCTCAACAAAGCTTCTTGCCTCTTCTTTTTGCATTTGTTTAAATTCAGTAGTGTTTTGAATATCTTTATACAGCTTTTCAAATTTTGTAGATAACATCTCCTTTTGAGCATCTCCAAACGATTTGCCCTTGCCATCAATCCAGGAATTTAGAAAAGCCTTGAAATTTTCTACAAAGCTGAGTTTAAAGTCTTGTTTATAAATTGTATCTCTTATCTTATCGGTAAATCTGGATTTTGGATTGTCTCTTATAAGTTGTTCCATGGAATCTTCTAACTTTTCTGCGATGTTATTTCCTGTTATTTCATTATTAGTAATGCCATCTTTAATTGGTGTGGATATTTGAATTGCGAAATCTTCTTTAAATTTATTATACACCAAGAGGGTGGTTTTTATCTCATTGTTATTGCTTTTTTTTACAGCTTCTTCCACCTCAGATGTCACATCTGCCCCATGCGTTATCAGAGAATTAAACATTTGTGCATGGCCCTTCTCAGCTGCATCTTTTATTATAATATCCAAGTGTTGTTGAGAAATTTTTGAAATACAATTGTTGGTAGCCAAGTGTTCGAACAACTTGTCATTATTTTTTAACACTGTGTATTGGAGAGTTTGGGCAGCAGCAATAGGAGTTATACACTCAACTGGTATTTTTTTTATATCTTCTAGCTTTCTTTCTTGTGTCGCTAGCCCATAAAATAATTTTCCTAAGTTGTTTTGGAGTAATACCGCCTCTTTTTCGCTAGCGCCAAGCCGTACAGAATCTTTGATTTTCCCAACAACTTGCTCTTTGCAGTGCTCAAGGGATTCAAGGGCTAAAGTATACTTCTCTTGGCTCACAGCGTACTTGAATAAATCTTCTGCCTCATTTGCTGATAGCGTGTCGACCTTTAAATCTTCTCTTTCAATTAATTCCGCTGCTACAGCTCCAAGGGCAAGATTTATCGACTCAATTGTTCCATATCGGAAGCTAAGCTCTTTATTTTTGTTATGTTCAAATGTAGAGTTGTATATATCTAAAGTGAGCTCTTTACTTTCAAACCAAGCTTTGGCTGTTTCCCATTCTTTAAATTCTTCGATTCCTTGAATTCTTGGTTGCTCTCCTACGAGTTGACCTCCTGCGTTTTTTGCCATTCTATTATAACCAGTAGTGGCTTCATAAATGCTTATATCAGCTTTCTTTCTAGCCTCTCTCATTAACAAAAGATTTTCCCTATACTCTTTTAAAAAAGCTAACCCAACTTCTTTCATATAGTCCTCGTCGCAAACATCGCTCTAAGTATGAGGCTAGCACGTATTGATTAACAAATGGTAAACAACAAAATGGTTGTATTTCTAAATAGAAATATACTAATTAGTATATGAAGAGGTATATGAAGTAAATTTTTGGAGGATTATCATAGCTTATTTTTATCATAAATACGATTTACCAAATGATGTTAAATTTAAAGGCGACATAGCTGTGGATACTGAGGCAATGGGTCTTAATAACCATAGAGACCGCTTATGCCTAGTTCAGCTTTCAGATGGCAACGGCGATGCGCACCTAGTGCATTTCCCAACTAAAGACTTTAAAGCGCCAAATCTTAAGAAGCTGCTAACGGACAAAGGGCGAGTGAAACTGTTTCATTTTGCCAGATTTGATATTTCAATTCTTATGCATTATCTAAATATAGATATGGAAAATGTATATTGCACCAAGATAGCATCAAGGCTGTGCCGCACTTTTACAGACTCTCATGGCTTGAAGGATTTATGCTCTGAGCTGCTTAATGTTAAAATTAGCAAACAACAGCAATCTTCAGATTGGGGTGCAGCAGAGCTTTCTCATGAACAGTTAACCTATGCTGCCGCGGATGTTTTATATTTGCATGCGCTAAGAGATAAGCTAAATGCGATGTTAAAACGTGAGGGAAGGGCAGATCTCGCACAAAGTTGCTTTAAGTTTTTACCCGTTAGAGCCAAATTAGACCTAATGGGATGGGAGCAATTAGATATTTTTCAGCATTAAATGAAAAAATATTTTTCAGGTAGCATATTGATGTATATAGCATATCTCCTGATTTTGAGGCGGTGGGCTGAAAAAAGTTGAAAATTTTTTGAAAATGTAGTTGACGTGTTGGGGAATTTTCTTTATAACACTGTCTCACAAGGCGGCGAGATAAAGAAGCCAACTTCAAGCGAAAGCTTGTTCTTTTGAAATTGTAAGCGGTTAATTAAATTAAAAATTAAACGTAGCTGAAATAAACATTCTGTGCCTTGCAAGGCCAGAATGAGATAATGTTTATAGAAGTCAATACTCGAAAGAGTAAGACTTAGTTCTGTAAACGACATCATTCGTATAACCAGCATTAAGAATGAGAAGAGCATTTGGTGGATGCCTAGGCGATAGGAGGCGATGAAGGACGTGACAGGCTGCGAAAAGCTACGGCGAGGTGCCAATAACCTTTGACCCGTAGATGTCCGAATGGGAAAACCCACCTCATTGAGGTATCTGCAAGTGAATACATAGCTTGCAGAAGCAAACCCGGAGAACTGAAATATCTAAGTACCCGGAGGAAAGGAAATCAACCGAGACTCCGCTAGTAGTGACGAGCGAACGCGGACCAGCCCAGTGCTCACAGTGTAATAACCGGAATGATTTGGAAAAATCAACGATAATAGGTGATAGTCCCGTACGGGTAAAAAGCATTGTGAGACTTGAGTAAGGCGAGGCACGTGAAACCTTGTCTGAATATGGGGGGACCACCCTCCAAGGCTAAGTACTCCCTAACGACCGATAGTGAACTAGTACTGTGAAGGAAAGGCGAAAAGAACCCCGATAAGGGGAGTGAAATAGACCCTGAAACCAAATGCTTACAAGCAGTCGGAGCATCCGTGTATTTATACATGCGTTGTGACGGCGTACCTCTTGTATAATGGGTCAGTGAGTTAGTGTATCTAGCGAGGTTAAGCCGATAGGTGTAGCCGTAGCGAAAGCGAGTCTTAATAGGGCGCTTAGTTAGATGTATTAGACCCGAAACCAAGTGATCTAGCCATGAGCAGGTTGAAGTTGAGGTTAAACTCAATGGAGGACCGAACCCACTGCTGTTGCAAAAGTAGGGGATGACTTGTGGCTAGGGGTGAAAGGCCAATCAAACTTGGAAATAGCTGGTTCTCCGCGAAATCTATTTAGGTAGAGCGTTATATGATTACCACCGGGGGTAGAGCACTGAATCGGCTAGGGGGGCCCAAAGCCCTACCAAACCTAATCAAACTCCGAATACCGGTGAGTACAGTATAGCAGGCAGGCAGTGGGTGATAAGGTCCATTGCCGAGAGGGAAAGAGCCCAGATCGCCATCTAAGGTCCCTAAATCATAATTAAGTGTGAAAGGATGTGGGATTGCCAAAACAGCTAGGAAGTTGGCTTAGAAGCAGCCATCTTTTAAAGAAAGCGTAACAGCTCACTAGTCTAAATAAGCGATCCTGCGCCTAAAATGTACCGGGGCTAAAATTATGTACCGAAGATGCGAACTTAAGTTTACTTAAGTGGTAGCGGAGCGTTGTGTAAGTCTGTGAAGGCGTGTCGTGAGGCATGCTGGAGATATCACAAGTGAGAATGCTGACATGAGTAGCGTAAAGAAATGCGAGAAACATTTCCGCCGAAAGTCCAAGGGTTCCTGCGTAAAGTTAATCTGCGCAGGGTTAGCCGGTCCCTAAGGCGAGGCCGAAAGGCGTAGTCGATGGAAATCAGGTTAATATTCCTGAGCCCGTTAGATGTGACGAAGGTCGAAAGTTGTATGAGATTATTGGATTTCGAATGCAACGTAGAACTTCCAGGAAATAGCACTAACGTATGGTCCGTACCCCAAACCGACACTGGTGGACTGGTAGAGTATACCAAGGCGTAGAGAGAATGATGTTGAAGGAACTAGACAAATTGCACCTGTAACTTCGGGATAAGGGTGGCCTCAAGTTGGGCAACCAGTTTGAGGCGGCACAAGCCAGGGGGTTGCGACTGTTTACCAAAAACACAGGGCTCTGCAAACTCCTAAGAGGATGTATAGGGTCTGACGCCTGCCCGGTGCTGGAAGGTTAAGGTGAGGTGTGCAAGCATTGAGCTGAAGCCCCAGTAAACGGCGGCCGTAACTATGACGGTCCTAAGGTAGCGAAATTCCTTGTCGGGTAAGTTCCGACCTGCATGAATGGCGTAACGACTTCCCCATTGTCTCCAACATTATCTCAGCGAAGTTGAATTCTCCGTGAAGATGCGGAGTTCCCGCGGTTAGACGGAAAGACCCCGTGAACCTTTACTATAACTTTGCAGTGGTATTAGGAATCAGATGTGTAGGATAGGTGGGAGGCTTTGAAGCTAAGACGCCAGTTTTAGTGGAGCCATCCTTGAAATACCACCCTTCTGATTTTTGATATCTAACCTAGACCCGTTATCCGGGTCGGGGACCCTGCATGGTGGGTAGTTTGACTGGGGCGGTCGCCTCCCAAAGTGTAACGGAGGCGTGCGAAGGTAGGCTCAAGTTGGTCGGAAATCAACTGTTAGAGTGCAATGGCATAAGCCTGCCTGACTGCGAGGCTGACAAGCCGAGCAGAGACGAAAGTCGGTCATAGTGATCCGGTGGTTCTGTGTGGAAGGGCCATCGCTCAACGGATAAAAGGTACTCCGGGGATAACAGGCTGATCAGTCCTAAGAGTCCATATCGACGGACTGGTTTGGCACCTCGATGTCGACTCATCACATCCTGGGGCTGGAGAAGGTCCCAAGGGTTCGGCTGTTCGCCGATTAAAGTGGTACGTGAGTTGGGTTCAGAACGTCGCGAGACAGTTCGGTCCCTATCTGCCGTGGGTGTAAGGAAAATTGAGAGGATCTGACTTTAGTACGAGAGGACCGAGTTGGACGTACCGCTGGTGTACCAGTTGTTCTGCCAAGAGCAACGCTGGGTAGCTAAGTACGGACGGGATAAACGCTGAAAGCATCTAAGCGTGAAACCCACCTCAAAACTAGTTTTCCCTATCAGTGCCGTGGAAGACCACCACGTTGATAGGCCGGGTGTGTAAGTGTAGTAATATATTTAGCTTACCGGTACTAATAGCACGATTGACTTAATGCTGGGTTATACGAATATGTCGTATACAGAAATAAGTCTGTTATAGTTTAAAACTATAACGCACCGAAATAAAAATTATCTAACGAAGGTTACGTTTAATATTAATTAACTGCTTACGATTACATTTAAGCCCCTCTTAGCGGCTTGGTGATTATAGAGAAAGTGAAACACTCGATCCCATCTCGAACTCGATAGTGAAACCTTTCTTCGCCGATGGTACTTTGTCTTAAGGCACGGGAGAGTAGGTCGTTGCCAAGCCTTTAAGAGGGGTTTTTTGTTTATATAAGTTTTTAAAAGGAGAGATTTTAATAGGTCTCTCCTTTTTGTTTTATAGTGCTTCTTCGTATTCTGGTTTCCATGCAGGAGAAACTATACATAAGTATTTTAAAGGGGCGGTTGAGGTATTTTTTATTATTCTAACCTCTCCCTTTGGTATATAAATAACTGACCCTGGTTTTATAGGATATTCTATCCCATCACATATGAATATACCTTCACCCTCAATACAATAAGAAACTTCGGATATAGAGAATTTGGTTGCAGGCCATTCATGTCCTGGATCAATTGTAAATAGTCCAAAACTATAATTAACATCTGGGATACCATATTTTTTAGCGTTAAACCCATCATTATAGACTGCTTCTGGATGAATATAGCTTTTTAAATTCACCCCAGCAAAAGGGGCCGGGGAATTTTTAGTGAGATTTCCATCAAATAATATAGTCATTCTTATCTCCTTTAAGTTGAAGTAATGCATATTATATTTATAATTACTATTGTAAAGTAGGTACCTTTTTGTAACTAATATCGGCTATTAATTAAAATGGTGAATTATGGTTTATATATCAAAGGATAAAGACAAAAAATTGGCGTGCCCAGTTGATGCATTTTTAAAGGTATTCGGGCAAAGATGGAGTGCATATATATTACATGTGCTAAATATTAACGGCCCTACTAGATTTGGAGAATTAAGGAGATTAATTGAAGGGATCTCCCAAAAAGTTCTAACTCAAAAATTGAGAGAGCTTGAAGAAGCTGGCATTATATATAGGCAATATAAAAGTACAATCCCTCCAGAAGTAACTTATGGGTTAAGTTCAAAAGGCACAGAGATTATTCCAATTTTAAATCTTATTGCTGAGTTAGCCCATAATTGGAGATTGAATAGAAATATATAAAATTAAATGATTGTATAAGTCTTTTTGAGAACCTTTAAAATCTTGAATATTTAGAGAATTTCTATTAAAGTTGCGTTGCATGAATAAGAGCGCGCCTTTGTTGACTAATTATTTGATATCTATCATTTTATCGCTTTTTAATGTTAACAAAAAGTTAATAAAAATATTAATATAATGAGAAAATTTATGTTATTATTAGATAAGGAATTATATGGAGGTACTTAATGGTAAATAGTTTGAAGTATCAAAAAGAGTTAGAGCATCTAAGAATGGAGCATTATAATCTTGAAGATAAGATTATGAAGATGATGAGAAATAAGGTTATTGACCAGTTCAAAATTCAAGATTTAAAAAAGAAAAAGCTTATGATTAAAGAGTCCATAACGCAAATAGAAAGGATTTTATTTGGTGATGACACAGCAGCTTAATGCCATGTTCGAATATGATATTGTTGTCGTTCACAAATAAACTATGATGTATTCTATACCGAATCTTAAAATAAATTAAGGTATTAATGCTACATTTGTTTTGAGATTTGGTATAGGTCTTTCTGTAGGATATAATGAAGAAATGGGTTTATAAGTTTGGTAATGGCAAGGCAGAGGGAGATGCTAAAATGAAAGGGCTTTTAGGTGGCAAAGGTGCTAACCTAGCAGAGCTCTCAAACTTAGGCTTACCTGTGCCGCCTGGCTTCACTATCAGCGCCGAGGGCTGCTTAGATTATTATAAATATAATAAGTCGATAAATGCTGATATAATATCACAAGTAAAGTTATGTTTATCTGATCTTGGTTCAAATATAGGCCTTATTTTTGGTGATGAAAATAATCCTTTGCTAATATCTGTAAGATCTGGGGCCTCTGTTTCCATGCCTGGGATGATGGACACAATATTAAACATAGGTCTAAATGATAAAACAGTATTAGGGCTTGCAAGGCTTTCCGGTAATGAAAGATTTGCATACGACTGTTACCGCAGATTAATAGAAATGTATAGCGATGTTGTACTTGATGTTAAACGGAGCTATTTTGAGGGAATATTAAAAAACCATCTCATAAATGCACATGTAGATGATGAAAGGAACCTTTCATCTGAATCATTAAAACAGTTAATTGAAGAGTATAAAAAACTTTTACTTTCCAAGGAGAGAAGTTTTCCGCAAGACCCATATGAGCAATTATGGAATTCAATTACTGCAGTTTTCTCATCATGGATGAATGAGCGCGCAATTACATATAGGAAAATCCACAGTATATCAGGCCAGCTTGGAACAGCAGTTAATATGCAATCCATGGTTTTTGGTAATTTCGGCGATGACTCCGCAACAGGAGTTTGCTTTACGCGTAATCCATCAACTGGAGAAGATAAATTCTATGGCGAGTTTATGATTAATGCTCAAGGTGAAGATGTTGTTGCGGGAATTCGCACGCCTCAGCAAATTACTTTTGAAGGTAAGAAATTAAACTATTTAGATTCTCCATCTTTAGAAGAGTTAATGCCAGAAGTTTATAAAGAGCTTGTTAGTGTCAGCAAAAGATTGGAATCACATTTTAAAGATGTACAGGATATAGAGTTCACTATACAAAATAAAAAGCTATGGCTTTTGCAAACTAGAAACGCCAAACGCAGTTCAGCTGCAGCTGTAAAAATTGCAGTTGATATGGTAAAAGAAGGTATAATAAGCAAGCAAGATGCTATTTTAAGAGTTTCTTCAAATGATATCAACAACCTTTTGCACCCTCAAATTGATAGCAAAAGCACAGGACATAAAGTTATATGTAAAGGGCTCCCTGCTTCTCCTGGTGCTGCAACTGGAATCATTTGTTTTAATCCTTCAGAAGTTATAAAATATAAGGGGCAAAAGGTAATTTTAGTGCGCTCGGAAACCAGCCCAGAAGATATAGGCGGCATGCATTTATCTCAGGGAATTATAACTGGTAGAGGGGGAATGACATCTCATGCAGCTGTGGTGGCAAGAGGAATGGGTAAGCCATGTGTTGTTGGGGTGGATGAGTTCGAAATAAATGAAGATATAGGCATCATTAGGGTAGGGGATCTTACTTTAAATGCTGGAGATAAGATATCTATAAATGGTGCAACTGGTGAAGTGATATATGGAGAAGTTGCTACCACTTTGCCAGAGATTTCTGCTGAACTTGAAGAGTTGCTAAATTGGTGTGATGAAATTCGTGATTTGAAAATACGCTCAAATTCAGATACCAAAAAAGATGCTGAAATGTCTAGAAAATTTGGTGCTGAAGGTATAGGTTTATGCCGCACTGAGCATATGTTTTTTAAAGATGATAGGATAGTCTCTGTTCGCAAGATGATTTTGGCAGCTTCAGAGTTGGAGCGTAATAAGGCCTTGGATGAGTTATTCCTTTATCAGAAACAAGATTTCAAAGAAATATTTCAAGTCATGAATGGGCTACCTGTGACCGTGCGGTTATTAGACCCCCCACTTCATGAGTTCATAAGTTTGAAAAATCATGAGATAAAGGAACTAGCTCATTCTTTAGGTGCTTCTCCTAAAGAAGTTTTAGGTCGTATAGAATCATTGAAGGAGGCTAATCCAATGCTGGGGCACAGAGGGTGTAGGCTTGCAGTTAGTTATCCAGAGATTTATAAAATGCAGGCGCGTGCAATTTTGGAGGCATCTCTTGATGCTGGGTATGATCAAAGCGTAGAGATAATGATTCCATTAGTATTTTCATTGAAAGAGCTAGAATACTGCAAAAACTTAGTATTAGAAGTAGCTAATGGTTTAAAGTCAAAAGTGAATTATTCTATAGGAACAATGATAGAATTACCAAGAGCTGCTCTCATGGCTGGGAATTTAGCTAAAGAAGCGGAATTTTTTAGCTTTGGTACTAATGATCTAACTCAAACTACTCTAGGGCTTTCACGCGATGATTCTGCTTCTTTTATGCAAGATTATTTAGACAATAATATTTTAGCTGCTGATCCTTTCTTAAGCATAGATATAGAAGGTGTAGGTGAGCTTATAAAGATAGCGAGCAAACGAGGAAAGAATACTAATCCTAAAATAAAGTTGGGTATTTGTGGAGAGCATGGAGGCGACCCGGATTCAATTCAATTTTTTCATAATATGGGGCTTGACTACGTCTCATGCTCTCCATACCGCGTGCCTGTAGCACGATTTGCAGCAGCGGTTGCTAATGTAGCTAAAGCGTCATAAAAAGAGCATAAAATGCGTCATTGCGAGCGAGAGCTAAGGTAATCCAGAAAAGTTATTGCTTCGCAAGACATTATGCCTGGATCCCTGAGGCGTCCAAGCCACCTCGGGATGACTGTCCATGCAGTTTGTCATACTCTTTTTATGACGCTTTAGCTACATCAAGCATCATAAAGCCCTTAACTAGTTTACTAATCAGATGAGCTTGTGGGCTCTGAAGGTTTGTGCAGAATCGCATCGGTGGTAGTGTCTATAGCAGCATCTATACGTATTTCATGATGAACGCCTGCAGAATTCTCCTCATTTTCTTGAAGTAATAGTTGAATTATATCTTCATACCCTACTTCTTTGGCGAAGTCTACAGGAGTATTGCCTGAATTATTTTTAATATTAGCATCAGCGCCATGTTCTAGCAAGAACTCAACTACATCTTTATGTCCCATAAAAACGGAGATATGCAGAGGTGCATTACCCAAGTTGTCCTGAGTATTAACATCAGCATCGTTTTTCAGCAATACCTTAATTATATCGATGTCCCCTGCCTGAGCGGCAAAACTTAAAGATGTGATACCCATATTATTTTTGGCACTAATATTGACGCTTTTTTCAATTAATAAATTAACTATATCGAGATGTTTCATAAAAGCAGCAGCGTGTAAGGGCGTGTTACCATTAATGTTTTTATCATTAACATTGGCGCCATTTGCAATCAAGAATTCAATTATAGGTAGGCGGCCCCAAAAAGCGGCATGGCAGATAGCCATATCGTTTTGGTCATTTATATCAACTCCTTCACCAAGTAATTTTTTAACTTCTTCAAGATCGTTATTGTAAATAGCTGTGTGCATAGGTTTTTCGCTATGCTTTTTAAGGTAAAGTTCTTGTATAAGTTGGTTAATAAAATTTTTATCTTCCTTTAAGCGTATTGCATCTGCATTAGGGCCTTCTTCTTTTTGAAAATCTTGATCTCGGTTATTATAAGAGTTATTGGTTTCCATGATTTTTTCCCATTATTATTTAAGGTGATGGAAATCACAGCATAAAAAACATAAGAAAGCAACAGGTTATTATGATCTGCAATTTAAATATAATAATAGCGAGGTGTAATAGTGGTTCCCAAAAATAATTAGTATAAGCGTATATTTTTTGAGCAAACCTGCTTAGGAAAAAAAGTGTTTGGTATTATAACTTGATAACAATGAATTTTAGCGTATAGTTATCTCGTTAATAACCCCCCTTGGATTCTTTATGATCTATGTCAAAAATACCTAATAAAAGGCTAGGATATTTTATACACTTCATGAAAAAACAAAAGGTGAATTTCTTTGTTTTTTTTATAGCCTGTCTTGCCACTTCTTTATCTAGCTCAATTTGGCCATATATTACTGGGCAAATTATCGACGCACTCAGTGGCTACACTGATGATAAAATGCTTATTTTTAACCAACTAGGCCATTTATTTTTTTCGGCTTTAGCTTTCTGGATATTTTTAGAATTTTTAATGAGGCTGCAAGGGTTTGCATCAGCGGCAATATATCCTAAATTCGAAGCCAATATTAGAATGGCTGCTTTCGAATATGTAAACAGGCATTCGCATGCATACTTTTCCAATAATTTTGTTGGCAGTATAGCAAATAGGATTAGCGATTTGCCAAGAAGCTCTAGTATTGTTATTGACTTTGTTTTCAATAACTTAATTCCTCTAGTGATAGCTATTTTTATTTCATCGATGTTATTCATGAATTTGGATATTACCTTATCGGTAATCTTGTTAAGTTGGCTGATTATGCACTTATCTATTTGTTATTTTACAGGTGCAAAAGCAGCAGAGCTTTCTAGAATTCAGTCAGAGGCTAGAACTTACCTGCAAGGTAGAATAGTTGATACTTTAAACAACCATTTGAATGTGAAGCTGTACACCAAGCAATATTTTGAAGTTGAAAACGTAAGAGGAGCTCAAGATGATGAGAGAGCTAAAAATAGAGCTACATTGCTGTTTATAGAAAAATCTAAAGTATTACTTAGCTTATTGGCATTGCTAAGCATGACTTTGTTGTTTTGGATTACTATTAAATTTTGGCAGCAGGATCGTATAAGTTTAGGGGAAATGATTTTTGTGTTTACCTCTACATTAAACATCTTAACTCTAGCTTTTTCAGCTACAGTAGAAATGGCGTATTTGTTTAGAGAGATTGGGGTAATCAAACAAGCCTTAAAGGTTATTAAAGACCCTATAGATGTTATGGAGCATGAAAATGCAAAAGCACTTAAAGTTAAAAAAGGTAAAATTGAATTTGTTGGAGTAACTTTTAAATACAAGCATAACAATAATGTTTTTAAGGAAAAAACTCTGACCATAGAAGGCGGGCAAAAAGTTGGATTAGTAGGGCTTTCTGGAAGTGGCAAAACCACATTTGCGCATTTAATTTTGCGCTTATTTAACATTGAATCTGGCGTTATAAAAATAGATGGTCAAAACATTAATCAAGTTACATTAAAATCGTTGCGCGATAGCATCTGTTTAATTCCCCAAGAGCCTATGTTGTTTCATCGCTCAATTATGGATAATATTCGCTATTCTAGCGAAGATGCCACGGATGAGGAAGTTATTGAGGCTGCGAAGAAAGCTAACTGTCACGAGTTTATAATGGAACTAGATGACGGATATAATACTATGGTGGGGGAAAGGGCGTCTAAAATATCTGGTGGGCAAAAACAAAGAATTGCAATAGCACGCGCTATTTTAAAAGATGCGTCAATTTTGATTATGGACGAGGCTACTTCTGCTTTAGATTCATATACAGAAAAGCAAATACAAGACAGCATTAGAGTGCTTTCCAAGAATAAGACTACTATTATAATAGCGCATAGGCTTTCCACATTGTTAGAAGTCGATCGGATTCTAGTATTTGACAAAGGTGCTATAATAGAAGATGGAACGCATAAGGATTTAATTAAGAAAAATGGCCATTACGCAATGCTCTGGAAGATGCAAACAGCAGGTCTTTTGCCAGATTCTTTGCAGATGGTGTGAAGCCCCTCCGTCAAAAGTCTGAAAATTTCTCTGGGGCCATGTGATACCAAGCATTTAGCATAAATGCCCTTTGAATAAAGTTCAATAATGCTCCTACCACTGACGTAGTCAGTAAAGCGCCGGCTCAAAAAGGTCTGCGCATAAACGCGCGTAGGCGCGAGCAGACCTTTTTGCCCCCCGGCCCCAGCGCTTTACTTTAGATGCATGGTTGGTGATCCAACACTACAAGTATCCAATGGCATTTATCTCATAAAAATCCATAAGCTTTATGCCCTAATCATAGCTTTTTCTTGTGGATTTTACTGCCTTTTTATGTTCTTGAACCATTATAGTATCTGCTTTCCAGGACTTTTGACGGCAACCAAGTATTGCGACCGCTGGAAATTGGCCCAGCTTACGTAAAATCTCGCTATATTTCCATCTCTCTATCATCCTTGTAATTTGCAATCTTAAATTTAAAATTGCAAGGAAGAATTTTGAGATTTAGTATAACGCGAATAATGAATAAGGGACCGTCAAAAAATGTCTAATTTATTGAAATGGAGCTAGTATAAGCTACAAATCCAATGTAAACTTTATCTCATTTTCGTTTTGCGTTACTTTTATGGTTGAGTTTAGGTCGCTGGCCAACTCTTGTGCTAAATGCATAACTATGTTTTGCAATGTGATTTCTTTTCTTATAGCTCCATTTATTATAGAGTTTAGCTCATCAGATTTCTTAACCCCTTTTTCTGAAATACCATGTACCACTATGCGTTTTCCGCTGTCAGATTTTCTTAAATAAATTGTTATCTTTCCACCATAAATCATGCAATTAGCGGTAAGAGTTGCGAGTAGAAGTGTTAATCTGCCGGATTTATTAGTTAGTTTGATATAATTCTTTGCATTTTTTTCATTATCAAAGGCAATTCTGGTTTTACTGTTTTTAAAGAAATCTTGTATCAAGGAGTCCAGTTGAGCTGTATCAACTTCTCCTTCAGAATCGCTTTTGCCATATATATATCTAAAAAACTTTATTTTATTCGCAGCGATTTCGGAGTTTGAGCTTATCAATTCATATGCCTTATTGCCTTTTAAATCATAAAGCTTTTCTGATTCTATAAATTCAATACCATTATAAATAGCGCCTACAGGTGCTGCTAGATCATGACATATTCTCGTAATTAATAATTCAGAAAACTCTAAAGTTGAAAACATCATTCATTACAATAAGTTAATATTTATACTGTAAGGATAATTGATGAATTGTTAAGTAATTGTTTAAAATTCTACAACTACTTTACCAAAATGGCTGCGAGATCTAACTCTATCTAGTGCAGCTGGCAGATTAGAAAATAAAAATGTGGAGTCAATAATTGGGCATAGTTTTTTAGAATCTAAGTGGGTGGAAAATTCTTTTATTGCTTCTTGGATTAAGATGCGTTTTTGCTCAGCATTTTTAAAGCGTAGTGTAGACCCTATAATGCTTAAATTTTTCATGAGCACAGAAGCTAAATTTAGATTAGCTTTGCTACCAGCCATTACTGCTATCAGGCAAATTCTTCCGCCTATTTTTAGGCAGGATATATTCTTTTCAAAGTGCTCCCCACCTAAGATATCAAAAATAATATCAACTTCATTTTTTAGTAATTGATCAAAATCAGAGTGATAATTTATAACTAAATCAGCGCCTATATTTATGCATAAATTTTTCTTATTATCGTCTCCAACAGAAGCTATAACCTTTAACCCCTTAAGTTTTGCCATTTGAATTGCCATTGATCCTATGCCACTTGTGCCTCCATGGATCAAAACTGTTTCGCCAGCAACTGCTTTTGCGTTTTTAGATATATTCATATAATTTGTAACAATCGCTTCAGGCAACGCTGCTGCTTCAACTAAGTTAAAACTTTTAGGCTTTGCTATTATGTGGCTTTCATGGGCACATACGTATTCTGCATAGCCGCCGGATGCAAGCAATGCACATACCTCATCACCTGTTTCCACATCAATTCCTGCTACCTCCAGTCCGGGTATGTTATTGCCGTCTGGAGAATTATATTTGCCTTCTATTTGCAATATGTCTGCACGGTTAATAGCAAATGCTTTGACTTTTATCAGCCTCTCAAAACTTTGTGGTTTCGGTATGGGGGCGTGAACAATCTGAATTTCCCCATCAACAATTTGTGCACATTTCATTTTGAATTATACCATTCTCCGAAAATAATTGAGGCAAAAGCATATAGATTTTTGGATAAATGCGAAGGAGAAAGAGAGCTTTAGTATTTTACATACTAAGCACTTTTTCTTCAAGTAAGCTTGCCAATAAGATATATGTTTATGCGCCATTATTTTTGGGGAATGGTATTAATTATATTAAATTCATCTATTATCTTAGCTTCCCTCTTCGCTTCTGCAGCCAAAAATTCCAGCTTCAACTTATCTTTTAAATGTTCGTATTTGCTTATTTCTACATGTATAATTTTAAGCTCTTCGATTATAGAGTCAAGCCTTAGTTGCTCTAGTGTAAGCTGAGCTGCAAGCTCAAGTAATTTGCGTTTAGCATGAAGGTAATAATTTTGAAAGGCATAAGTAATTTCAGGGTTTTGTGTGGCAGCTGCCTTTTCTGATTCTATCTCACTGGCAATTCTATCAATGTTATTTTGCAGCTCAGCTACCACAATTTCCTGATCGCTCTTTTCCTTGATCTTTTGATCAAGACTTTCCTGATTAATTTTAATGAGCTTATCTATGACTTTTGGCTTTAACATTATTTCTTCAATAAATCTAAGTTACCACCTATTGCTGTAGTATTAATTGTAACTACCCGCTCATTCATAAACTTAAATAAATAATGTGGACCGCCTGCTTTAAAGCCAGTTCCAGAATTATTCTCTCCCCCAAATGGCTGAGTGCCTACCATGGCGCCAATAATTGTGCGATTTGCATAAAAATTACCTGCATGAACTTTATCGGCTACTTGCTTAATTCTTTCTTCAATTCTAGTTTGTAGTCCAAAAGTTAAGCCATATCCAGTGGCATTTACCTCTGCAATAACTCCATTTAATTCTTTAGCTTTATAACGAATTATATGTAGTATAGGGCCGAAATTCTCTTGGGTTAAATCGCTTATACCTCTTATTGAAATTATATGTGGCATGAAGAAATTGCCATTTTGTAGGGATTTATCATCAGCTTGGTTGTGCACTGCAATTAATGAACAGCCTTTTTTCTTGGTAATTACTTTAATATGAGTTTCTAATTCTTTTCGTGCAGAGCCACTTATTATAGGTCCTATATCACATTCAAGGCCATAGGTGTTGCCAATTTTTAATTGATTCATACAACCTATCAATAATTTTTCAAGTTTGTCTGCTACTTCTTCCTGTACATAGAGCACTCTTAATGCAGAACATCTTTGGCCTATGCTGCCAAATGCTGAATTAATAATAGAATCAGCGGCTTGTTCCAAAAGCGCAGAGCTATCTACTATCATGGCATTTTGTCCGCCGGTTTCTGCGATGATGGATGCAATCGGTGCTTCACGAAGTGCAAGCGTTCTATTAATGCTAAGAGCAACACTACTAGATCCAGTAAAGCACACACCTTTTACTCTAGCGCTGGTTAATATTTGCTCGGATATATCCTTGCTTCTTGCTACTAAAAGTTGGAATGCACCATGGGGAACTCCGGCCTTATGAATCAACTTAGCTGCAAAAGTTGCAATTAAGGATGTATTGTCAGCAGGTTTCGCAAGTACTGAGTTGCCAGTTGCAAGCACTGCTAGTATCTGTCCTAGGAAAATTGCCAGTGGAAAGTTCCAAGGGCTAATGCATACAAACACACCTTTAGGGTGCCATGATAAAGTATTAGATTCTCCCGTATACCCTGGTAAAGCAAGTGGCTCTCCACAGGCGCGTTCTGCCATAGTTGCATAATACTCAGCAAAATCTATAGCTTCACGCAGTTCGGAGACGGCATCATCTATAGTTTTGCCAGCTTCACGCATTAGTAGAGAATAAATCTCGAATTTGCGAGCCTCTAGTAGCTTTCCTACTTTGCGGATTATTTCTGCTCGTTTATATACATTTACTGCGCTCCAGGTTGCAAAGCCATGCTCAGTTGTTTGCAAAGCGGTAGCAAGAGATGCTTTATCTGCATAATATACTTTGCCAATTACTTCGTTGATATTTGCAGGGTTATATACTTCTCTAAAATCAGTATCTATATGCTTTGTGCCATTTATAATGGAGTAAGCTTCATATTGAGTTTCTTTCAATAAATTTAGTTGAGTAGAAAAATTTTCATATTGTGCTTTATAACCAAGGTCATATCCGGTTGAATTATTGCGTAAATCTCCATAAATCAAATTTGGCAGCGGTATGTATGATCTATTTTTTAAGCTAACAATAGACTTTTCAATAGGGTTTTGCACCAGTTCAGCAATTGATGTATTTTTATCTGATACCAAATTGACAAATGAGCTATTAGCCCCATTTTCCAGTAAGCGCCTCATAAGGTAGGCAAGCAAATCCTCATACTTACCTACCGGTGCATAAATGCGTGATTTATACCCTTCTTTTATAAGTTCGTTGTGCAATGATGCGCCCATGCCTTGTAAACGTTGGAATTCAAATTCCGTGCCTTTAGCTAGCTCAGCAATTGCTGCAACCGTATGGGCGTTATGTGTAGCAAATTGTGGATAAAATAAACCTCCATAACTTAATATCTTTTGCGCACAAGCAAGATAAGAGACATCGGTATATTCCTTTTTAGTGAATACTGGGTAGCCCTCAAGCCCAAATTCTTGAGCAAATTTTATTTCTCCATCCCAGTAAGCTCCTTTCACTAAGCGAATTGGTATGCGCTTACCACATTCTTTTGCTAATGTTGCCACATAATCGATAATTTTAAATGTGCGTTTTTGGTACGCTTGAAGCACAAAGCCAACGCCTTCAAAATCTGATTCCAAAACTAACTTTGTCAGTATTTTTAAATATATGTCTTGGCGGAAAGCCTCTTCTGCATCAAATGAAAGTGATATGTTGGCTGCCTTACATAATGATATCATATGCTTAAGCTTTGGTAAAAGCTCTGCTTCAAGAATGTGTTCTTTCTTATACATAACCTTTGCATGTAGAGCTGTTAGTTTTACCGACAGGTTATGATTATTATATATAGGGCAGGACTTATCTGAATGTTTACTTAATTCTTCGATTGCTTTGAGATATTCACCATAATAAAATTCAGCTTGTTCAATAGTTCTTGCGGATTCTCCCAAGATATCAAAGGATATTTTATAGCCAGAAGCTAAAACTTTTTTGGCATTTTCTAAAGCGGATTTTAGATCTTCACCTAATATATATTCATTAGAAATAATTTTGATAGCTGCCTTAATACTTTGTAATACTAACGGTTTACCAATTCTATTTAACAACCTGTTAATTGAGAAATTAGATTCCCTAAGCTTCATAAGCTTGCCAGTTACTAAAAGCCCCCAAGAAGATGCATTTACAAATAAAGACTCACTATTTCCCAAGTGCTCAGCCCAATCTTTGTCTTTCAATTTATCTTCTATCAAAGCCATTGCTGTTTCTTTATCGGGTATGCGTAATAAAGATTCCGCAAGGCACATGATAGCTACTCCCTCTTCATTTGAGAGGGAAAACTCATGAATAAAACTTTCTATAGCAGAAGACTTAGTATTACGAATTACTTCAGCATAACGGGTAGCATTTGCTTGAATATTTGCAAGGTTATGATCTGTAAGTTTAATATTTGCAATTAAACTTTTTACTTGTGATTCTTCATCTGCAAGAGAAAATTTAGATATATCAATAAGTAAGTCTTGTTGAGTTGTTTTGTTCATGGGTATCTACCAAATTATTTAATATATAGCTTGGGACATTTGTAGATAAATTTAACAAATTTGCAACATCTGTCTCATCTTTATAAATGCCAGTAAGTAATAAAGCGGAGTCAATACCAAAATTTTTTGCTCCGCATATGTCGGTGTCTAAAGAGTCCCCGATCATAATAGCTTTATCTTTAGTTAAGCCATATTTTTTAAATAAGTATTCATAAATTTCTACATAAGGCTTACCAAAATAAAATACTTTGCCACCTAGAGATTCATAAAATGAAGCAAATTGACCCTGGCAATAATTTCTGGAGCCTGCGTGAATTACGGTTTTATCCGGATTAATGCACAGCATAGGAAGCCCAGATGCAATAGCTTGTTTGAAGACTTCGGTATATCGAGGGATCTCATCTAAATTATTGGTAAATGCAAGCATCAAAATATAAGAAGAGTTTTGAAGAGATTCGGAAGCTAACACCCTTGAGCTTGCTACTAATTCTGTATGTCTATCTGCCCCAATTATAAATGCTTTGCCAGTTAAATTTATGCTGGTTATGCTTGGGTTGGCTAATGCTTCTATAAAAAATTGTCCAGAAGTAAAAATATTATTATCAGGAATATTTAAGCCTAAAGATGTAAGTTTTGTGTGCACACTTTTAACTGGTCTGGGGGAATTGGAGAGAAGAAAAAAGTTTTTTTTCTTGAGTTTTAATGCGTTTATAAAGTGCTCAACCCCAGGTAATAAAGCTTCGCCATCATGTAATACACCCCAAATATCTAGGATAAAAGTTTGGTAAGTATTAATGATTTTATCTAGCATTTTTCTTCCTGGAGCTTTGTATTATAAAGTTCCATTATATTGCGTAGCTAATAAATAAACAAAATTTTTTATCTGGCCCACTTGTAAAAAAAAATGTGGCCACTATATCAAGACTACAGAAATCATTTGTATGGTGTAATAATATGGCAAAAGACATTGTAATAGGGATAGACTTAGGAACTACTAATTCCTGTGTAGCTATCATGGACGGTAAGGATACGCAAGTAATCCAAAACGCAGAGGGCGCAAGAACTACGCCTTCAGTAGTTGCGTTTACAGATAAAGGGGAAAGGCTGATAGGTCAACCAGCGAAAAGGCAGGCTGTAACTAACTCTCAAAATACTATATATGCAATTAAAAGGCTTATAGGCCGCAAGTTTAGCGATAAAGAAACTCAGGACATCGTTAAGAAATCTTCTTACAAAATTGCAAAAGCTGATAATGGCGATGCTTGGGCAGAAATTAAATCTGGGGAAAAATATTCTCCAAGCCAAATAAGCGCATTTATCTTGCAAAAAATGAAAGAAACTGCTGAGAATTATTTAGGGCAAAAAGTAACTAAGGCTGTTATTACAGTTCCTGCACACTTTAATGATTCGCAACGCCAAGCAACTAAAGATGCTGGTAAGATAGCTGGTCTTGATGTGCTTAGAATTATCAATGAGCCAACTGCTGCTGCACTTGCTTATGGATTGGATAAATCGCAAGCTAAAACTATAGCAGTTTATGACCTTGGTGGCGGAACATTTGACGTTTCAGTTTTAGAAATTGGTGATGGCGTTTTTGAAGTGAAGTCTACAAATGGTGATACCTACTTAGGTGGTGAAGATTTCGACCTTAGGATACTGCAATATTTAGTAGATGAATTTAAAAAAGAAAATGGTATTGACCTTACAAAAGATCAATCTGCTTTACAACGCTTAAAAGAAGCTTCTGAAAAAGCTAAAATTGAGCTTTCTAGCACAATGGAGACAGAAATCAACCTGCCTTACATTACTGCTGATAGTAGTGGGCCTAAGCACTTGGTGCTCAAAATATCACGTGCCAAGTTTGAAAGCTTAGTTGATGACTTGATTCAAAAAACTATTGAGCCATGCCGCAAAGCTTTAAAAGATGCTGGTTTAGAAGCTAATCAAATTAATGAAGTGGTGTTGGTTGGTGGGATGACTCGCGTTCCAAAAGTTATAGAAGTAGTGAA
The DNA here is from genome assembly GCA_029266655.1 of Candidatus Midichloriaceae bacterium. Classification (GTDB taxonomy): domain Bacteria; phylum Pseudomonadota; class Alphaproteobacteria; order Rickettsiales; family Midichloriaceae; genus JAJTHY01. Next base: position 34,779 of record JAQSWL010000004.1, read on the forward strand.
AAATTTCTTTGGCAGGGAGCCACATAAGGGTGTGAATCCGGATGAAGTAGTAGCAATTGGTGCTGCTATTCAAGGAGCGGTATTAACTGGTGGAATCACTGACGTGCTGCTTTTGGATGTGACTCCTCTTTCAATTGGTATTGAAACTTTGGGTGGTGTGTTTACTCCTATCATTGAGCGAAACACAACTATTCCAACTAAGAAAAGCCAAGTGTTTTCAACTGCTGAAGATAACCAAACTGCTGTTACCATACGTGTATTCCAAGGGGAGCGCTCTTTGGCGGCACATAATAAATCTCTTGGTCAGTTTAACCTTGAAGGGATTGCTCCAGCGCCAAGAGGCATGCCACAGATTGAGGTGACTTTTGATGTGGATGCTAATGGTATAATGCATGTTTCGGCTAAAGATAAATCTACCGGTAAAGAACAGAAAATTACTATTCAATCTTCTGGCGGTTTGTCTAAGGAGGAAATAGAGAAGATGGTTAAAGATGCTGAAGCTCATCAGAGAGATGATGCGGAGCGCAAAGAGCTTATTGAAGCCAAGAACAAAGCTGATTCTCTAGTTTATTCTGTCGAGAAAAGTTTATCAGAGCATGCTGATAAAATCCCAGCTGCTGAAAAAGAAGAAGTTGAGAAAGCAATTGCTGCGGTTAAAGAGGTAATGCAAGGCGAAAATAAAGCTTCAATTGAATCTGCAACCGAAGAGCTTTCTAAAGCTTCAATGAAAATTGGTGAGCATATTTATAAGCAGCAAGAGCAAGCATCTCCAGAACAGCCGCAAGGAGGCGAATCTTCTGGTGCCAATAATAACGATGAAAAAATAGTCGATGCTGATTATGAAGAAGTGAAGTAGAGCAATAGATAAGCTTAAGTAAAAAAACCCTTGTGGCAAAATGTTGTCGCAGGGGTTTTTTTACGTATTATTGAAAAAGGTATAAGCTGCGACACTACAATTTTCCAAATTAACGGAGGGGGGCATACATATTAAAAATTAGATTTGCTATTACCGCTTGCAAAATAATTTTATTCGGTTAAATAAGTGCCGAACTTATAAAAGGAATATCTATGCATCAACGCGATAATGAAGAAGAAAAATTAAGCTTTGAGGAGGAAAAAATTATTCTCTCTGAAAATCTTAAATTTGTGCTCAGTAAGCTGAAGTTAGAGGCGGCTCATAGTTTTGAAATGTTCTCATCTGTTGGAGGAAATTGGATAAACATTACCTTCACAGATTCCAAAGCTGCAAATCGGTTTTCAAAAGTGTTTACTGCAATGGAAAGGCCTAAAGTAATGGTTTTACATGATGGGTCATCATTTTGTAATTTACATCAAGCTAGCTTAGAAAAGGCTTACAATAAGTTATTTACTAATCGTCATCCGGATATAGAAAACAAAGCTATAAGGCCATATAACGAGTATCTCTTAGATAGAAGTGGCCCTGGGTATATTGGTGACATTATTTTTTAGTCTTCTTCCACCCGCCATTATTGCTGCGGAATGTTGTTAGAAGTTGATGCATAATAGTTGTTAGCCATAATAGAAGAGAGGGGTTAGAAATAATAGCATCTCAATTTGTTTTGAGATTTTATATTATTATAAACCCCTTGAAACTCCAGAGTTTAGAATGAGTTGAGATTCATTTCTCCCTTCTTTATATGGCACAATTGATTTACAGCTCACCCCTTTCAATATGTCTAAAAATGATTCGTTATAGTATTCTAAGCTTTGCTTTTCCTCTGATTTAATAGCATTCTGTATTTCCGTGGCCTCACCTTTATCATTAGTATTTCTTTGCTTTTCTTCTTCTTTTACTTTGATAAGCAAATCGGTAGCTCTATCATCAAAGTAAGATGTGAGATAACTTGAGGAACATAGCAGGATCATAGGTGTAATCAATATTATAATGTAGTCTCCTGTAAATTCAATTTCATAGGCTGATTTTGTTAAAGTGAGCAGCCCGACTAAGATACAATATTTATTCATATAGCCAGAAAAAGCTAATTTAAACGCATCTGAAGCTCCAGTATTGTTGGCTATGAATACTGCAGCACTTGCTATATATATAGGTTCGGGGTTTTTTCTTGCGATACCCAAAGCCGTTAGCATGGTGAATAAAGGTGTAAATTCACATAGTATTTTTGCATTATGGATTTTGTATTCTCGCTCTTTTAATATAGCTCTTTCTCTTTCCTTGAATTCCTTTTGATTAGCTAGAAGTTTTTCCTGGATAGATTTCTGTGCGTCATTAAGCCTTTTTTTGTATACTGCTTTAATTTCCGTTGCATTTTTAGCAGTATAGGTTTGATATTCTCTGTTGAATTTTCCTAAGCTCCATATGTATGGGTGGTTTGAATATCTTCTATCTTTATCTTTAAGAATCTGATCCGGGATACAAGGCAATGAGTGCTTAAGAAAATCTCCTTTTTCCTTCGGGTTCAATGCTCCCGATGATAGGATTGCTGAAATATATTTTTCTATATATGAGGTCATAAGATCTACTTTAACAGTGTCTATCTTAGGCTTTTGACCTACTTCGGCCATGAGCGCGTCCATAAATGACGTTGCATTTCCTGAATTGGCGAGCTCGGGAATTTTGCCTATATATTCAGCCAAAATTTTCTCTTTAGTCGTATTAGAGAAATTAAGCTTATCCTTCAGGAAATCTCCAAAATCAATGTAGTCAGAATCTACTAAGACTTCAAAAATATTAATTCGACATATAAGAATATCATTATATAGAGCGCTAATCGCTGATTTATATAATTCCGTGTTATCAGCGTGGCCCCTGATTTTATTAAGGTTAATAATGCTTGTAAAGCTTGCACTTTTAGGCAGGAGACTTACAAGTGTACTGTCAATCTTCTTTAATAGTTCCACATCTTCTATATAAGGTAGTGAGTAAACTAAAAAGCTTACCTCGATTTTGCTTCCAAACATAAGCACCTCTTTCTAAATAGTGAGAAAAATAATATAAATTAGTCCCAAGTGTTAAACCTATGGTAGTAAACTAAACTTATGGTAGCATAGATTTGTTACGGAAATATTAAGATGGCATAAAAAATGTGGATTTTGTGCAGAGGGGTATTTTTCGCATGCATAATTTATTTATATTGATTTGTATTTGTGATATTTTTTTGTTAAAAGTGTAAATCGCATTGTATTTTAGTCAAATATATTGCATAGCATACTATCTAGAAAATAAGGATGAAACTGGAATTAAAAATATTTTTACTTTTAGCAAGTGTACTTTTGTTAAGCAATGTCCTTGGGGAATATTTGATACTGCATAGCGGAATGCCAAATTTTTTGGTTTATTTTGTTGTGGTTATATTATTTTCTGGGTTCTTGGTTTTATTAATCAATAGATACATGATTAGAGTTATTGCCAAAGTAGTTAATAACTTTGATGAGCGATCCCTAAATGGCTCTGTATCCTATATTGCCAGAATGCACGAAAGTATTAATAAAAGCACAAAATTTATCGATAGCTTAGGAAGTTTGATTTCTGATAGCATTGTAATAATAGATAAAGACCACAAAGTAGTGAAAGCTAATTTAAATGCTGTAGGGTTCTTGGGCAAGGATATTGTGGGACGTACTATTGAATCAGTTATAAGTGATAGCGGATTTTTAGGGGCTTTAAAATTAGCGGAATTAAATACAACTGAGCTTAGAGTTAATCTTACGGCGACGCCTAAAAATAAAGCCTATAAAGTAATTATTAAGCCGTATTTATGGGAAGGTGAGGTTGAGTGCTTTCTTATAGTCATGCAGGATATAACCAATGATTTAGAGCTTGAGGAAAGGATTCAAGAGTTCAATATAAACTTAAGCCATGAAATAAAAACACCTATTACCGCGATTTTAAGCGCTTCTGAGACGATAATCCAAGATGATTTTGCTAAAGAAGTTTCTAAAGAATTTGTCCCCATTATCCATAGCCAATCACAAAAGCTTGCTAAGTTAGTAAGGGATATGGATAAGTTATGGGAAAACAATGCCTCTAAACAAAGGCCTATACAAGATGAGATAGACATTTGGAGTGTGATTATAAATGTTTTAGATGAATTGCGGGAAAAATTTTTTCAGAATAATATTTCATTAAACTTAAAGCATCCGAAGACTTCAGAGAAGTTTATGATATCCGGTAAAGAGGGGCAGATTAAAGAACTGATCCATCAAATGGTGGAAAATGCTATCATCCATGGCGGACCTAACAAGGCTATAAGTTTAAAAATTTCACGAGTGAAAATTAAATCAAAAATTCCAGCGTTTAGCCTTAATGGAGGAAGGGCCATAAAGATGTCGATAATAGATGAAGGTCCTGGTATCGATGCAAAACATATAAAAAAGATAACTTCTACCTTCTACAAAGCTGATAATTCTAGAGCTACTCATAAATATAATTTTGGCTTAGGGCTTGCAATCGTTCAAAAAATCGTGGATCGTCATAAAGCAATACTTAAAATAACTAGTAGTAAAGGTAATGGCAGTAAATTTTCTATCTATTTCCCAGTCACAAAAAAAATGGGTTGATTTAATTAACTTACTCTTCGTATTTGGCCTTTCATTTGTTATAGCTATTTTATTTAAAGATAATATTTTTATCGACCCAGATGTGGCTTGGCATATAAAAGCTGGGGAAATTATTGTAAAAAATAATGTGATACCTACGCATGATATGCTCACTTTCACATCGGATCAGCAGTGGTATAACCTTTCTTGGGTTTGGGATGTTCTTGTATATCACATTTATCAATTTAGTGGGGATGCAGGGCTTTACTTCCTACAGTCGCTTCTATTTGCACTGACAATTGCCTTGGGTTACTTAATGTGCCTTAGCTTTAAAGGTTTTAATCCTGATACTAAAGCTATAGTTACAACGCTCTCAGCTTTGCTTTTATGGGATTCACTTTATGCCCGCCCCCAGATGTTTACATATATGCTTTGCGGGCTTGCACTTTTCATAATATTCAAAAGAGAAATAAAGCTTTTATTTATATTGCCTATAATTGCCATGGTATGGGCCAACATGCATGGTAGCTTTATTGCCATATACACCATAATTTTTGCTTTTATAGTGCAGTCTATATATGAAAGAGATTATGTCTGGCTACGCGCTCTTATAGTAGTGCTTATATTTTGTTTTCTAAGCATTCTTGTAAATCCTTTGGGGTATAAAATATTTATAGCGGTTTTCAGAACATTAAACAGCTGCATTACTGGTTATATAGCCGAGTGGTTGCCATTTTCTTTTGGGCATCAATATGGTCCTTCAATGGTAATAATTATATTAATGATGGTTGGGGCATTTGCGGACAGTAGGATTCCAGTTGCTTATAGATTACTTGCCTTTGCTTGGTTGCTCGCGTCGCTTGCTAGCAGAAGGAATTTTGGTTACTTTGCTGTTCTTGCGATTCCATATCTAGGTTATGCATTAGAACCAATAATAGCAGCGAGGCCTAGTAAATTTATTTTTAGTAATCGGCTTAAGATTATTGCACTTTTTACCATCTTCGTTATCGGCGGTATTGCTGCACCATATTTGCAGCGGACGAATGAAAGCAACGCAGCTAAGATGCCGCTTGAAGCGATAAAGTATTTAAATCAAAATTGTAAAGGAGCCAGAGTATTTAATGAATACAACATAGGTGGGTATCTAGCTTTGTGGATGACTAGCGATAACAAGTATTTTATTGATGGGCGTGCTGGCACAGTTTTTAGTGAGCTATTCTTAGATGAATACTTAAAGGTATTTATGGGTGAAGGCGACCTAAAAGAATTACTTGATAAATACAAAGTTGATGCTGCTATTATAAGAGGTGATGCCCTAAAAATGATTAGTTATAATAAAGCATTTTCTCAGTGGAAAAAGATTTATAAAGATGATAAGTTTGTAATATACACAAGAAAGGGTAGCAAAACATGCAAAATCACTTCTTAAAAATTTTGGGTGTATTATTGTTGTTTCCGTATATTGCTTTCGGCGCAGAGCCAAGTGATAATGATTCTATCAAGCTATTGAGTGATCAAGAAATCAGAGGCCTATTAGATCAAAAACTGATGCATCGTATTGAGGATAAAAAAGGGTTTAAAGGGGTTTCGAACAATTTCAGCTTTAATTGTGGCAAGAGTTATAGTAAAATGCCTAGTGTTGCTGGAACTAGAAATGCTATGGTAGAACAACAAGGGACTTTAAACAGCTTTAAAAGCTTTAATCAAGGGCCTTCTTTCCGAAGCGAAGATTTCTATGGCTTCAGTATGAAGTTTAAACTAGATAATAAATAGTTATGATTATCGTCAGATTCTTACCATTGCTAGCAATTGCGCTAGCCAATTATGCTTTTGCTCTACAGGAGAGGCAAGTTATTGATTTGAATGTTAAAGTAAAAAAGGATCTTACTGATCAAGAGATTATTGATAATAGAGCAAAAGAAAGGGGGCGTCAGTATTTAGTTAACGAGCGCCCATTTTATGAAGGCATAAATGAGGATAACCGCAAAAGTATTATGGAATTTGCGCGCCCTAATTATCCTCAGAAAGATGATATATTGCTCAAACTAAAAAGGTAAATTATGTTTATTGAAACCCAAGAAACACCAAATCCACATACGATGAAATTCATACCGGGAGTGCAGGTGCTGTCATCTGGCATTAAGAGTTTTAGCGGAGAAAATGACTTGAGAGAATCTCCTCTTGCTGAAGCCTTATTCCAGATTGATGGTGTTAAAGGTGTGTTTCTTACAACGGAATTTATCACTGTTACCAAGTCTGTTGATCACGATTGGAGCTATTTGAAGCCAATTGTACTTGCTTCTATAGTTGATCATCTAGTAGCGGGATTGCCTATATTCATAGAAGGAGCTGCGAATAAGGAGGATGCAGTAAGCCATGATGAAATTGCAAAACAGGTGATAGACCTAATCGAAACTAGAGTGCGCCCTGCAGTTGCCCAGGATGGTGGGGACATAATTTTCAAAGACTTCCAGAATGGCATTGTTTATGTTGAACTTCATGGATCTTGCTCCGGTTGCCCTAGCTCTACCATAACGCTAAAAAGTGGTATAGAGAACATGCTCAAGCACTATATACCTGAAATTATCTCTGTTGAAGCTGTTTAGTCTGGCAATAGACCTCTCCGGAAACTCTACTTCTGGTAGCAGGTTGCGTCGTCGCTCCGGTACTCAGATCCTCATGTATATTGAATACACTCCGGTCTTCTGTTCCGTGTGCTCCTTCCACCCTGCTACCAGAAGCGAGTTTCCGAAGTACACCTATAGTGTTGAAACTGTGCTTGAAGCTGCTCATTTATATAGAATAAACTCCGCTGCCCCATATGGATTTTCCCTTCGGAACTTAATATAAACTTTAAAACATTTTTTGCCAAAACCATAGTTGTGTAGTTATATTATACCAAATCTCACAAATAAATTGAGATTTGGTATTAGCTGTTACTAACCGCAAATTAATAGGGAAAGTTTGTGTCGGATTATTTAGAGGAAATAAAAAGAAGACTGCCGGCTTCAAAAGTAATTTCTCGTAATGTGGTGCTGAAGCAAAAAAGTAGTTTTCAATTTTTGGGCCTTTGTCCATTCCATAACGAAAAAAGTCCATCTTTCACTGTTAGTGATGATAAAAGATTCTACCACTGTTTTGGTTGTGGTGAGCATGGGGATATCATAAGTTTCGTCTCCAAAATAGAAGGGATTAACTTTAAAGATGCGGTAGAAAAGCTTGCTGCAGAAGCTGGCGTTCGCATACCTAGAGCAACCTTGCAGCAAAAGCAAGATAATGACTTACGCAAAACCTACTTAAGGATTTATGATTTCGCATGTAATTACTATCAGAAAAAGCTGCTGTCTCCTGAAGGCGCAAAAGCAAGGAATTATTTGACAGAGCGTGGGGTAAGTGCGGATGCTATAAAAAAATTCCGTCTAGGTTTTGCTCCATTAAACAGCAATGAGCTTGTAGAGCAAATGATAGCCCAATTTGGCAAAAGTGCGGTGATTAACTCTAAAATAGTTAGTAAAAGCGATTCTGGTGCTTTGTACATCTTGTTTAGAGAGAGGGTAATGTTCCCAATACTAGATGTGAAGAAGCAGGTTATTGCTTTTGGAGGAAGAGCTTTTGGAGATATAAAGCCAAAATATATAAATTCTAATGAAAATCCTCTCTTTAAAAAAGGCAATGAATTATATGGGTTATGCTTTGTTTTAGAAAATCGAAAGCTCCAAAACCCAATAGTTGTTGTAGAAGGGTATATGGATGTTATTGCAATGCATGAAGCAGGTTTTAAAACAGCGGTTGCGCCCCTTGGAACTGCATTCAAGTTAAGCCAGCTTGAGCTTGCGTGGAATTATTGCTCAGACCCAGTGCTCATGTTTGATGGAGATAATGCGGGTGAAATGGCTACCAAAAAAATAGCTTATGAGGCAGTTAGTGTTATACAACCAGATAAAAGCATCAAAATATGCAGTCTTGAAAATTTTAAGGATCCAGATGAAGTTTTAAAAAAATCTGGGGTTAATACTTTAAGCATGTTTTTACAGAAGGCAAAGCCGCTTTCAGAATATCTATTTGATGCGGAATATTCGTTAAAGCCACTAAAAACACCAGAGCAGAAAAGTAACTTGCGCAAACGTTTAGATAACATAGTTTTAAAAATAAACGATTTAAGTCTGAGGTCTCAGTACAAAAATTTTTTCAGAGAAAGTTTTAGTGAGTTGTTTGCAAGAGGATTTAAGAAAAAGCTTGATAATGGAGTACTTGATAGCGCGGCGGTTTTGCAGGTTATGGAGAGTGCTGATTCAGTAGAAGAAGAGCTAATATCGCTTTTAATGGCATACCCTCAGGTGCTAAAGAACCATGAGATTTGGGAAGGGTTTGTTGAAATTGACATACATAATAAAGAAATTGCAGATGCGCGCATTGAGTTGTTGCGAGGATTCGATGAAATTGCTAGTATGAATAACAAAGTTGAAAAGGAAGGGGAATTATTTAAATCTTTTGCAGAAGCTCTTTCTGGCGTATATCACAATATGAAAAATAAAGCATTTTTGATTAAAAATCTTGAGGAAGCTGGATCCTATGCTATAAGACTATTAAAGTTAATTTATGTAAAAAAATTAGAGGCAGAGATACATACTTTATCTGCTCAGATTATTTCGGCCCCAGATGAAGCTGATTTTGCTCGGCTGTCTAATCTAAAATGCACACATGAAAACTTAAAATTGGAATTGGGTATTATTTAATGAAAACTACTGCTAAAACTGCACCTAAAAAGTTAGAAAAGAAAAACAAGATGGATTCTAATTTAAAGGATTTACTTGATAAAAAGCGTGGTAGCGGGTTTGTGACCTATGATGAGCTAAGCAAGGTGTTAGACTCTGAAGGCTTGATCTCAGAAAAAATTGACGACGCAATCATCTTTTTTAACGATGAAGGCATAAAAATTACCGAACGTCCTGAAGATGACGAGGAAGTGGCTTTATCTTCTGAATTCGAAACGGAAGCTGAAGCTGAAGAAAAAGATGAAGATGAAGAGGAGGATGATTCTTTAAGAAGTGATGATCCGGTAAGGAGATATCTTAAAGAAATGGGGCATGTAGAGCTGCTTTCTAGAGAAGGTGAGGTAGAGATTGCAAAGCGCATAGAGTCAGGTAGGGATACTATGATTACTGCTTTATCTAAAACTCCAATAGCGCTTAGTGAATTTGTTAAATGGTATGATGGCCTAGTTAACGAAAAGATAATGCTGCGTGATATCCTTGATTTAGACGCAACTTATAGCAAAGAATTTGGTAAAGAATTTGAAGGCGCCGAGGATGAAGAATCTGAAGAGTTTGAAGATTTAGACTTTGAAGCTGCCGATAAAGAGGATTCTGAAGAAAAAGAAGAAGAATCAGAGGAAAAAGAGGAATCAGAAGAAGGTGAAGAGTCAGCTGAGGAGTTTGATGAAGGCTCTGCAGATGATGTTGATGCTTTATCTATAATAAGCATGGAGACCGAGCTCAGACCTCGCGCAATGGAGATTTTTGGAAATGTTGCAGAATTGAGCAGCAAAATTATAGATATTCAGCAAGATAAGCTCTTAGCTGCATTAAAAGGCGAGAAGGTTAGCAAGTCTATTGAAAAAGAGTATGAAGATCTTTCTGACCAAGTGGCTGAGCAAATGAAGTCGATTAGGCTTAGTGAGTCTAAGGTTGATCAAATTCTTAGTGTACTTTATTCGCAAAACAAAAAGATAATTTCCTTAGAATCTAGCTTCTTGAAGGTTGTTGATAAACATAAAATCAACCGTGCTGAATTGTTCAAAGTTTATGAAAATAATGAAATCAATCAAGACTTAATGGAGATTTTGGCGAAATCCAAAATTAAAAATATCGCCAACCTTTTAAAAGATAAAGAAGAAGTAGAAAAAATTCGTCAAAAAATTATTGCGTTGGCTAAAGAAATTAGGATCGATGTTTATAATTTTAAGAGCTTAGTTAATGCGGTGCAAAAGGGTGAGCGCCAATCTAGTAGAGCTAAAAAAGAGATGATAGAAGCTAACTTACGTTTGGTTATTTCTATTGCCAAAAAGTATGCTAACCGTGGCCTACAATTTTTAGACCTGATACAAGAAGGTAATATTGGCTTGATGAAGGCGGTTGATAAGTTTGACTATAGACGTGGTTATAAATTTTCAACTTATGCAACTTGGTGGATTAGGCAGGCAATTACTAGGTCTATAGCAGATCAGGCCCGCACAATCCGTATACCTGTGCACATGATTGAGACTATCAACAAAATTATGCGTACAACCAGGCAAATTGTTCATGATACCAGCAGGGAGCCAACTCCTGAAGAAATTGCTGAAAAGCTTGGAATGCCGGTGGAAAAGGTGCGCAAGGTTCTTAAAATTGCGAAAGAGCCAATGAGCTTGGAGGATCCGGTAGGAGATGATGAAGGCAGTTATTTTGGTGATTTTATCGAAGATAAAAATGCAGTACAGCCGCTTGATGCAGCGATACTTTCCAATTTAAGAGAGGTTACTACAAAAGTTCTTTCTAGCTTAACACCTAGAGAGGAGAGGGTAATACGCATGCGCTTTGGTATAGGTACTAATACAGACTTTACCTTGGAAGAGGTGGGTAAGCTGTTTTTGGTTACCCGTGAGAGGATCAGGCAGATTGAAGCGAAAGCATTAAGAAAGCTAAGGCACCCAAGTAGATCTAAAAAGCTTCGTGGTTTTTCTAGTACGAATTAGTTGTAGACTATTCTATAACTAGTCATGGTCCCCGACATCATGCCATAAATAATTGATTTATATGATGGGGGTTGCTCTTTGGTAGCTATATATAGCGCTAGCTCTTATATTTTAAGATTTGGTATTATCCATGATTATTTTCTCTAGATTTACTACCTGCCATTTGCTATGCTAACAATCGATATTAAAAGTATAGAGTCTTATGGAGAAGCTTACGAAATTAAAAGATTATTTAGCTGAGTCAAAGCTAAAGTCTAAAATAATTAATTCCGATATAAAATATGATGAGTTAACTATAATAGTTGATCCTCATGGAATTACAGAAGTTTTGAAGTTTTTGCATAGCGACAAGAAATATAAATTTGATCAACTAATAAGCATTTGTGGTGCGGATTATCCCTCAAGGCTCAAAAGGCTTGAAGTTATATATCATCTGCTAAGTGTGCGTCAAAACCTTAGGATTCGCGTGAAGATATCGGTAGATGAGAAAGAATTCGTCCCATCTGCAACAGGGGTTTTCCCTTGCGCCAATTGGTATGAGCGTGAAGTATGGGACATGTATGGAGTTAAGTTTTCTCATCACCCAGACATGCGTAGAATACTTACCGATTATGGCTTTGAAGGACACCCATTGCGTAAGGACTTTCCACTTACTGGCAATGTTGAAGTTCGGTATAATCTGGAAAGCAAAAAAGTGGAATATGAGCCAGTTACTCTAACTCAAGAATTTAGAAATTTTGACTTTTTAACTCCATGGGAAGGTACAGACTACGTTCTACCTGGCGACGAAAAAGCAACAAAAGATAAGAAGTGATAATATGAGCATATACCACAAATTTTTAAGGTTGTGGGAAGGTTTAATAAGCCATAAATACTCAAGGCTTGCTAGGCTTGATAAACCAGTAGGCATATACTTAGCTCTATTGCCTGCACTTTGGGCTGTTGCGCTTTCTGCTAAATCTTGGGGCATACTAGTAGGATATTCTTTAGTAATGGTAGTAGGTGCAATTGCAGCCAGAAGCGCTGGTTGCATAATAAATGATTTATGGGATCAAAAAATAGATGCCGAGGTGGAGCGTACAAAGCTTAGGCCGTTAGCTTCTGGCGAAGTAAGCCGTCAGGAAGCTTTTAAGTTACTTGCTATATGTGGTGGGGTTGCGCTTTCTATATTGTTTTGTTTGCCGTGGTTTGCGATTGCAGTTGGTTTATGTGCAATTCCGATGATAGCTATTTATCCACTGCTTAAACGCACAACTTTTTATCCACAGGTGCTTCTAGGTTTTGTTTTTAATATAGGGGTTTTGGTGGCATGGTATTCGGTATCTCCTCATTTCTCTTACCAGGCGGTTATGCTTTATATTGCTAGTGTGCTTTGGACAATTGGGTATGACACTATTTATGGGCATCAAGATCGTGTGGATGACTTGGCGAATGATGTTAAATCGTTGTCAATAAAGATGGGGGATAAAACCTCTGCTGGGGTATGGTCTTTGTACCAAATAATGATGCTTTTAATTGTTATAAGTGCTATGGGTTCTGGCATTGGTTTATTGTTCTATCCATTTGCCGCTATGGCTACTTACTATCTATATTGGCAAACCATAACTTTAGACATAAGCAACCCACAAGATTGCGCAGATAAATTTCGTTCCAATGCTCATGTTGGATTGCTTTTATGGGTAGGTATGCTGCTTGGGAAAATTTTATAGTCTGAACAAAAACCTATCTTAGTTGCATCTACTTCGTCAAAACTGTGCTTCCGTTGCTCATTTATATTTAATAAACCCTGCTACGGTTCTCGTTTCTCCTAGTATCTGCTGCCTAATATAGATTTTTGACCTTGGACTATATAACCCGATCATCCATAATAGAAGGCTTGACTACGGTAATAGAAGTATTGTACAGTTCGATTAACAACAGCTTATTTGGAGGTGAAAATGCCAAAACCTAGAGATTATTTCCCAGATAATGTAAAGAAAGTAAAGGAACAAAAAGCTGGTTTGCAAAGTGAGAATGAGGCTTTGAAAGTGGAAATTTTAAATTTAAACGAAAAGTTAGCTGGTTCGGGCAAGCAGCTATTTGAAGGGACAATAACTAATAAAATGATGTTGATGGACTTTCTTGATAAATTGTCTCATAGCCAATTTAATGAAGTGCTGCCTAATACGTATAGGCAAGAAGTTCTACCAAAGGTATCTTCTGCTTCACTCTCTACTTTTGGAAAGTTTGAAGAATTTTTTAAAGTCTTAAAGCATTTCCATGATGATGTGAATGCAGAATTTTTTATGACGCTTTCTCATAAAAAAGATGCTGCACTTATAAAAGTGGATTTTACAGATGTTCCTTTAGAGATTGTCTGTGCAGTTAACCTTAATGACTTCGAGACATGGTGTGAGCAAAGTTTAGTTCCGCAAAGCTACCATAATAGCAGTGAGATATGATTATTTAAGAGATGAAAATAGTTTTTATGGGTACGCCACAGTTTGCCGTGCCTAGCTTGCAGAAGCTAATTGAGTGTAAAGAGCATGAAGTTATAGCGGTCTATACAATGCCCCCAAGGCCTGCTGGGCGAGGGCAGAAGGAAGCTATTTCACCTATACATGCCTTAGCACTTAAACATAATATTCCAGTATATAATCCGCGAAATTTTAAAGATTATGCAGATTATGAGGCTTTTGTTAATTTAAAAGCGGATGTGGCAATTGTGGCCGCTTATGGAGTTATTCTGCCAGAGCGCATTTTAAATGCAACTAAGCATGGCTGCATTAATATTCATCCATCAAAATTGCCAAGGTGGAGAGGTGCGGCTCCTATACAGCATACAATTCTTGCAGGTGATAAAGAGACCTCGGTATGCATTATGCAGATGGATAAAGGAATGGACACTGGTGATATTCTACTTGAAAGAAATGTGGAGGTGCCTTCTCATATGACTTCAACCTTATTGCACAATGAGTGTTCGCAAATTGGTGCGGAAATGCTTTTAGAAGCTTTGCAAGCTCTTCAAGCTGGAACTTTGATGCGCAAAAAGCAATCTGAAGATGGTATAACGCATGCGCATAAACTTTCAAGAAGTGATGAAAAGATAAACTTTAATCAAGAAGCCCGTCTTGTTGGCGCGCAAATAAGAGCTTTTTCACCAAGGCCAGGGGCGTATTTTAACTATAATGGTGAAACTATAAAGATTATTGAATGTGAAGTAGACCAAACTATTAGTACTAAAGGCAAGCCTGGCACTATATTAGATGATGACTTGCACATAGCCTGCGCCTCCGGAGTTATTAGGCCCACGTTATTGCAAAGGGAAGGCAGGAAAATGCTCTATACAGATGCATTTTTACGAGGCTTTAAAATCGCTAAAGGTAATATACTACGTTAATTTGAAAAATTGGAGCGTCGCAGCTAATTTCTCCGCGTCCGCACCTATTGACATAGGCTTATGGTGCTCTCCATTGCTGCTCCTTCCACTTTTCCAAATTTCCTGTCGCCTATACTTTTTGCCAACTCTTAATTTACGAGAGGTATATATAGCTAAAGCAGTATAAAAAGGCATGAAACTCCTATAAAGAATTGCGACGCCGCTGGGGGTGGCGGCGCGCAAGCGACGACAGGCGCCGCAAGGCTTTTAGTGGGTTTTTTCTCAAGTATACAAGTATTAAATTAACCCAAAATAATATGCCTTTTTATAACGTTTTAGCTATATTATCATAACCTTGAAGTATTCCCAGATATAGATTATAATATCTCAAATTTCAAAATAAGGAACCAATGGCAATTACAATAGGTGGGCATTCCTTAACTGCGCCAGTAATATTGGCGCCGATGTCTGGGGTGACAGATAAGCCATTTCGTAAAATTACTCGTAAATTTGGCGCCCCTCTGCTTGTAACAGAGATGGTTGCTAGCAGGTCTATGATAATTCAAACTAGGCAGTCTATGCAAAAGTGCGCATTTGACCATGAAGGCGGCCTAACTAGCGTTCAGCTTGCCGGTTGTGATGCTGAAAGTATGGCGGAAGCAGCAAAGTTAAATGAAGATTTAGGCGCTAAAATTATTGATATCAATTTTGGTTGCCCTGCAAAGAAGATAGTGAATAGTTATTCGGGTTCGCATTTAATGCGAGATGAGCCAACAGCAACGCAAATTTTAGAGGCTACTGTAAAAGCGGTTAAAATTCCCGTTACCCTAAAAATGAGAATGGGTTGGGATGACTCTAGCCTCAACGCTCCAAAACTTGCAAAGATCGCTGAAGATATGGGTATAAAAATGATTACTATCCATGGGCGCACTAGATGCCAATTTTATAGTGGCAATGCCGATTGGAATTTTGTGTGTAAAGTAAAAGAGGCGGTTAAAGTTCCAGTTATAGTAAATGGTGATATTAAAGGCATAGATGATGCTGTTAAAGCGCTTAAAGAATCTGGCGCTGATGGGGTAATGATAGGGAGGGGTGCATACGGCAAACCCTGGATAATAAACCAAGTCGCTCATTATTTAAATACAGGGGAAATTATTGCTGACCCTACGCATGCAGAAAAGTTAGATGTGTTGCTTGAGCATTTTGAAGACATGTTAGAATACTATGGTAAAACAACCGGTGTTATGATGGCGCGCAAGCATTTGGGTTGGTATAGCGCTGGGCTTAAGAATTCTGGCGAATTCCGTGCTAGGGTAAATCGCATTACAGACCCTCAAGAGGTAATAGGAGCCATAAAGAGTTTTTGGGAAGCAGTCGCGGAAGTATAATTATTGGTATTATTTAATATACAATTGATTATTAACTTTATAATTATAAAAATAATATGAAATTATTAAAATATATGATATAATATAAGTGGTAAGCAGATGTTTGTAAAGGATATGTTATGGGAAAAGAAAAATGGAAAAAAGAGTTAGCAAATGGTGCATATATTGACTTTCTAGATGGTGCGCCTAAGACTTCTCTAATTTATATGCGTATAGGAGCGCCAGAAGCAAAAGATCTTGCGGAAGTTTTAAAAGAGGATGAGACTGTTACCTCTTTGTGGTTATGTGATAACAATATAGGAGATGAAGGTGCAAAATATATTGCGGAAGCTTTAAAAGGGAATAGGACTATTACCGCTTTAAGTTTATCCCGGAACAACATAGGAGATAAAGGTGCAACTGCGCTTGCGCTAGCTTTAAAGGCTAATACGAATCTTACCTATTTATATATTTATCTGGGAACAAAATAGGAGATAAAGGTGCAACTGCGCTTGCAGCAGCTTTAAAAGCTAATACGACTCTTAGCTGTTTAGATTTATATAATAACAAGATAGGAGATGAAGGTGCAACTGCGCTTGCAGCAGCTTTAAAAGCTAATACGACTCTTAGCCGTTTAGATTTACAGGGGAACAACATAGGACGTGAAGGTGCAACTGAGCTTGCGGCAGCTTTAAAAGCTAACACAAATCTTACCTATTTAGAGTTATCCGGGAACAAAATAGGAGATAAAGGTGCAACTGCGCTTGCGGCAGCTTTAAAAGATAACACGAATGTTACCTATTTAGAGTTATCCGGGAGCAATATAGGACGTGAAGGTGCAACTGAGCTTGCGGCAGCTTTAAAAGATAACACGACTCTTACCTATTTAAATTTATCCGGGAACAACATAGGAGATGAAGGTGCAGCTAAATTAGATGAATTAATATTATCAAGAGCAAATATTGTGTTTGCTTATTATAGAGGTATGGGTGTAGCTGTAAAAGCTGTATTGGAGAAGAGAGAAAACGATGCAAAAAAAACAACACCTGAAAGTGAGCTTAATAATAAGCCTACGCCTTATTACAATATAGCTTTATTATAGCTAAGTTCACATAAAAGAGTCATACTAAAAAGGTATTAAAGATGTCGTCTATAGAGCAATATGTTGTTCTGCGTATATGTTTAGCTTGAGCCC
>JAQSWL010000005.1 GCA_029266655.1 Candidatus Midichloriaceae bacterium
AATGATAAATGCTTGTATAATGGCATTTGTGCAACTCCTTTTTTTTAAGCACTGGTATCCTACCAGATTAGGTGTTGCACTTCACCTTTGATTTTTCCAGCCTTATTGCTTTCAAAATTTTATACTTATCAAAGATAGCTTTATCTTCTCCCGAAGAAAGCTGTGATACTATACTTACTACTGAAGAATGGACACGCTTTATATGCGCGTGTATCAAACAAATAATATTCCTACCAAACCCCCAAATATAAAAGAAGTTATCATTTGGCTTGGCAAATTAGGGGGATTTATGGCACGAAAGAACGATAAGCTTCCTGGGCCAATGACCTTATGGAGAGAATATGAAATCCTTCAAGAAAGCATAATGATGTTATCAATTTTTAGTGGTAAAATTTGTGGGTAATAGTAAGAGCTAAATCCTGTTGAAAGATTATGGAAATTCATAAAAGACAACACAATAAAAAATAAGCTCTTCTCAGATTTAGAAGAGTTGATGAATGCTGTATCCAATTTTATTTGCCACTTGACCAAAGCTCTATAGCATCGCTTTGCAAATTAGATTACTTGTAAGGTTATTTTGTGGATTTGGTATAATGTAATCTTCCCAGTAGGTGCAGCACACGTTGATGGCCTAAGATTTCGGCTAGAAGTTAAAAGAGTTAATGTATCGATAAAAACCCATCTAGTAGAGCCAGGGAATTTAGCCATAGGGTAATGCAAGAGCTATATAAGGAAATAAGAGCTTACCAAGTTTTACCAAAATACACCTATAAGGTAGCAACCGGGTAGCAACGGAGAAAATTAGTGAGTTTTGGGAAATGCGGCTAGTCAAGGAAAATTCTTGGTCGGGGCAGAGAGATTCGAACTCCCGACCCTCTGGTCCCAAACCAGATGCGCTACCAGGCTGCGCTATGCCCCGACATTAAAACTTCGTGTACACTTTTAAACCAATATGCCTAAGTTAGCAAGTACTTTAACGATAATGAGTTAAGATTTTTTTGAAAGGTGGTCTCAAGACGGCGTATAGGAGAGATCTGCGCTTTGATCAGCTTTATCAAAGGCAATTATATCATAAGGACTTAAATATTCTGAAATTAGATTAGAGATATCAGGTATGGTCACTATGGGGAAGATTTCACTTTTCTCTGGGTTTTTCACTATGCCATAAGTTTCCCAAAAACTTGGTCCTTGCCATTTTTTCTGCTTTAAGGTGCTATTAAATGGTGCGACTAAAGTTTCTTTTTTAAATTCAGCTAAATAAGATTTTATAGCACTAGAGTATAATTCATAATTCTTAATATGCCTAGGTAACTTGGCGTCATCTTCTATATACTTTATCCATTCCTGAGCCAAATTACGCGCAAATTCTTGTCTCATGGCCAGTCTATTTTTTGCTATTGTATTTATGTTGCTGTAATCAATAGATATAATATTTTTATTAGATAATACCAAGTTATCTAATTGAGCAGCACCTTCACCACCTATTAAGTTAAAGCTAAGATTTAAAGAAGTAAGAGTTGTATTATTTTTTAAAGCATAGGCAATCTGAGCAGCACCATCGCCATCTATTAGATTAGAACTAAGATCCAAAGAAATAAGAATTGTATTATTTTTTAAAGCATAGGCAATCTGAGCAACACCATCGCCATCTATTAGATTATAGTTGAGATTTAAAGAAGTGAGAGTTGTATTACCCTCAAGAGCCATAGCAAGTTTAGCTGCTCCTTTATTATGTATTTCATTATTGCTTAAATATAAAGAGACAAGGGTTGTATTATTTTTCAAAGCCTCAGCAATATAAGCTGCTCCTTTATTTCCTGTTTGTTTAGAGTTAAGAACTAAAGAAGTAAGAGTTGTATTCTTCTCTAGAGCGGCTGCAATATAGGCTATTCCGTTGGCATTTATTAGGTCTGAACTGAGGTGTAAAGAGGTGAGAGTCGTATTGCTATTTAAACTGTCGGCAATATGATATGCTCCACAATTATCTATTTGGTTATCATATAGAAGTAAAGAAGTAAGTGGCGGTATGTTTTGCTTTAAGGCTGCAGCAATATAAGTTATTCCATCAGCATTTATTGGATTGTAACAGAGATGTAAGGAGGTAAGAGTTATATTCTTCTTTAGAGCGGCCAAAAGTTTAGTGGTTCCCTCATTATCTATTTGGTTATCATATAGAAATAAAGAAATAAGGGGAAGTGTGTTCTTCTTTAAAGTAGTGGCAAGTTTAGCTATTCCATTGCTAGCTATTTGGTTAGAACTGAGGTCTAAAGAGGTGAGGGTGGTATTGCTCTTTAAAGCAGCTAGAAGCCTAGCTGTTCCCTCGCTATCTATTTGATTATCATATAGAAATAAAGAGGTGAGATTTTTATTGCTCTTTAAAGCCAAAGCAATCTGAATTATTTCCTCATTGCTTATTTTAGTATTCTTGATGTTTAAAGAAGTAATTATACCTTCTTCTATTTTTTGTAATAACATATCTAACTTCTCTTGCATATATACCTCATTACAACAACTTTTTTACCGTAGCATATTAAGTGGATGTTAACTAACAATTTATCGTAATTTTCACTATCTTGTCAATTTTTTAAAATATTTTAAAGTTAGGATATTAAAAATATGTATTTATCTCTTTTTATATCAATCTCATTCCTGAGTTGCGTAATCTATAATAAAGTTGCAGCGTTCCTTAATAGAATTTTTTGGAACAAGGATAAAATCAAATCCAAATTCTTTATATACATCTAAATGAATCTTTTCAAAAACAAGAGCTTCTTCATATGAAATTTTGCGAGCTTCGGTATTCTCTATAAAACCAAGGTTCTCAAAGAAGAAGATTTTGTTTTGGTAAATTTGTAATTCCAAACAGCGGGTTATTTCTGCAAGAAGAGTAGAGGGTGCTTCATAATTCAAATATTTAGACAAGGCATAAGTGCAAAAAGGTGATCTATCATAAAATTGTAAAGATCCTTTAGCATCAATTTGCCGGTGTTTTTGTAGCTGTGTAATGTCATCGATAAAGCTTGGATTTTCCCAGGGCTTAAGAATATGGTTTGCTTGTTGTGTATCTATTACACTTGTTGCTGCTTCGGATACAACGCTATGTCCTAAAGTTTTTAATTCTAGTATAACAGAAGTTTTCCCGCTACCGGGTGTGCCGGTTAAAATGAATCTTTTAGTTTTAGGATGCTTTCTTTCCATTTGAAATTTTTGAGTTATACTAAATCTAAAAATAAATTGAGATAGTAATGCCAGATTTTGGCAAAGTGCGGTGGGAAAAGGCAGTTGAATATTTTACATATTCATCAATTTTTTACCAAGCAAATTTGCTAAAAGATGAGCTTTAATGCTCTATTTATTTTGAGATTTAGTATTAATTGCAATTAAAACTCTTTCGGAATTCTGCTTTTGAGGGCCATTTTATTATAGCCCTCAAAATTTATGCCAATAAATTATTTAGCGGCAGCTGGTCTTCTATCCACAATTTCTTTAATCCTTGCAGCTTTACCTTGTAAACTGCGCATGTAGTAAAGTTTAGCTCTTCTAACTTTACCTCTTTTGATCACTTCAATTTTATCGATGATAGGAGAGTATGTTAAAAAATTACGCTCAACACCTTCACCGTTACTAATTTTTTTAATTGCAAAAGAAGATCCAAGTGCACGGTTTTTAACCCTTATTACTAATCCTTCAAAATTTTGAACGCGGTAGTTATCTGCGCCATCCATAATTCTAACACCAACTTTAATGGTGTCACCAGCGCGAAAGCGTGGGATTTCTCTTTTTAATTCGGTAATGTATTTTTGTTCAAATTTAGTTAGTAAGTTCATTTCTTTTCTCCATTTAAGCAGCGGTCCAACAATTCGGGACGTACAGATTTTGTTTTACTAATAGCCTGCTCTAAGCGCCAATTATCTATAGCTTTGTGATTCCCAGACCTGAGAATTTCAGGAACCTGATGACCACGCCAAACAGCCGGCTTAGTATAGTGCGGATACTCCAGTAAATTTTCATACATTGGGCTTAACCCAAAGCTTTCTTCCAAAAGTGCAGATTTTTCATCTAACACGCCAGGAATCAGCCGTACGCAGGAATCTAAAATAGGATACGCCGCAACATCCCCCGAGGACAGAACAAAGTCCCCAAGGCTAAGTTCAGAAACACTATACTCAAGAAATATCCGTTCGTCAATTCCTTCAAAGCGGCCACACAATAAATTAATTCCATTTAGCGTAGAAAGTTCAGAAGCTACCTTCTGGGTAAAAACTTTCCCTCTAGGTGACAAATAATAGATAGGATTGCCATTTGGGATGAAAACATTTTCAATGGCATCTGCCAAAACATCTGGTTTCATAACCATGCCAGTACCGCCTCCATATGGAGAATCATCTACCGTTTGGTGCTTATCCTTAGCATAATCTCTAATGTTATAAGCTTCCAAGCTCCAAAGGTTATCCTCCAAAGCTTTCCCTACTACAGAGACATTAAGAGGTCCAGGATATAGCTCAGGAAATAGTGTTAATACCTTAACTTGCCACATAATCTATTTTAACAAATCATCAATTATTTTAGATATCTCTGGGTAGCTTAGAGCGCCTTCGTACTTCTTGCCATTAATAAAGAATACTGGTGTAACATAAAAGTTTAATTTTTGTGATGCAGTCATGCTTTGTTCAAATAAGCTGTTTTCGATTGTCTTATTATTAAAGCAAGCTTTGATTTCTTCATCTGTCAACCCGCCTAGCTTGGCTATATTTATTAAGGATTCTTTATAATCTTTGCGGTAGGCCCAAAGCATTTGTGAATCCATTAATGTTGAAACGTAATCAAAATATGCATCTTTTCCTACGCAAGCAGCTAACATACTTCCTAAAAGGGAAGGGTGATTTGTAGGGATCCCCCTATGTATATATAATATTTTATTAGTATTTATGTAATTTTGTTTAAGTGAAGCAAATGTTTTTTTATGAAACTCCGCGCAGTGCGGGCAAGACATCGATGAATACTCTATAATAGTAACCTTGGCTTTGGGGTTACCAAGAAAGTGGTCATCATCTTTTAGAGCCAACAGGCTGGAAGAATCTTGAGCTGTGTCTGCAAACCCTAAATATGGTGTGAAGAATAAAAACGTAAGTAATACAATGTGTAATAATTTTCTAAACTTCATAATATATACATCTCGTAAATTAAGAGTTGGCAAAAGGTATAGGCGACAGGAAATTTGAAAAAGTGGAAGGAGCAGCGATTTCGAGCACCGTAAGCCTATATTAATAGGTGCGGACGCGGAGAAATTAGCTGCGACGCTCCAATTTTTCAAATTAACGGAGTATATATCCCCTTGCATGGCTTGAAGATGTAACCATAGTTAAAAACATGCTTCAAGTAGTTTTTTAAAAGATTTAGCCCTAGCGTTGACTAATCTATATTCATTATCATTTAACATACTTGCGGGTTTGTTGTAGGGGTGTGGATAAAAAATTGGCTGAAAACCAACTCCAGTGCTGTGCATGTCATCAAAATTAACATATCCGGGGGCTTCGGCTCGGAATGTGTGAATTTTATTTTTTTCTGGCCAGTAAATGGAAACTACGGAGACCATTTTTGCAGTAAATTTATCCCCAGGCTTTGCAGATAATTCCTTTTTTAAACGGATAATTGCAGGAGCAAAATCGCCATTAAACCCCCAATCAGCGGTGTGAATTCCAGGAGCGCCATTTAAAGCATCCACGCAAATGCCGGAGTCGTCAGAGATTGTAACCATCACGCTCGCTTTACCATAGTAAATGCATTTGGATTCGCAGTTTTCCTCAAAAGTTTCCCCAACTTCTGGAGGGGACGCAATGCCTAATTCTGCGGGTGATATAGCTATGATGCCCGGCACACGTTCAGCAAGGTATCCGCCTAGCTGCTTAACCTTATAAAGATTGTGAGAGCCTATTAGAATCTTGCTATCGGAGAATTTTTCGTACACGCTTAAATATTTAGTAATTTCTTTTGTAACTCTATCAGAGTGCTAGTTCCAATACCAGCTAATTCATATAATTTTTCATATTCGGTTTTGGAGAATGGGCGTTTTTCACCCGTAATTTGCACCTCAATTAAATCGCCTTTTGCAGACATAATAAAATTTCCATCCACTTCCGCGTTGCTATCTTCTTCGTACTCTAAATCTAACATAGGCGCCCCATCAACTATGCCGCAAGAAATGGCAGCAACCTGTGATGTAATGGGAAGTTTTCTAATAATTTTTTTATCGTATAGCCCTTTGATGGCCAGATATAGCGCAATATACCCGCCAGTAATGGCTGCAGTTCTTGTGCCACCATCGGCCCTTATAACATCACAATCAACAATAATTTGGCGTTCTCCAAGTTTATCGAGCTCTACCACAGAGCGTAAAGATCTGCCAATAAGTCTTTGTATCTCTTGGGTTCTACCATCTACCTTTCCTTTGCTAGACTCGCGTTGTATTCTGGTATGGGTAGATCTAGGTAACATGGAATATTCTGCTGTTACCCAACCTTTTCCGGTATTGCGCAAAAATGGCGGCACATGCGTTTCTACGCTTGCAGTGCACATAACATGAGTGTTGCCGAATTTAATAAAGCATGAACCTTCAGCATATGGGCTGCTGTTCAGTTCGCATTCTACTTTTCTTAATTCATCAAATTTTCTTAAACTTCTTCTAATATTTAAATCCATAATTTATACTAGTGGCTCGCAAAATGTATCAAAAAGTTCTATTTCATCAAAGCTATGGCCCCAATTTTGTGCAAGCATAACCTTGCATAAGTGGGGTGAAAGCGTTTTTATATAAACTAACTTTCCGCCAATTTTTAATTGGCTGATTAAATTTTCAGGTGCAGAGGTCAAAGCTCCAGAAACTAAAATTGCATCATATGGTGCATTTTTATGATCACCTTTTAAGAGATCAGATTGCTTTATTTCTACATTTTTTATGTCAAGTTTCTGCAGGTTGATTGCAGCTTTTTGTGCGAGATCTGGGTTATTTTCAATCGCTATTACGTGCTTGCATATTTTACTAAGTATCGATGAGGTGTAGCCAGTGCCGCAGGCAATATCAAGAGCTATTTTTTCTGGAGTGAGTTCAAGCACAGAAATCATGCGGGCCAATACTTCTGGAGCCAATATTTTTCGGTTATCGTTTAGCGGCACTCTAGCATCGCTGTAAGCAAAACCTTGCCACGCTTTTTCCACAAACTCATGCTTAGGGATACAGGAGAAAGCGCCAAGTAGTAAAGGATCGGTAACTTTATTAGGCATAATCTGGTTCTTCACCATGTTGGTGCGAGCTATTTCAAAATATTCCATAAATATAAGTACATTAATTAAACATGCTTGTTATAGTTAAGCCTTTATAATTTG
Organism: Candidatus Midichloriaceae bacterium; assembly: GCA_029266655.1. Taxonomy (GTDB): domain Bacteria; phylum Pseudomonadota; class Alphaproteobacteria; order Rickettsiales; family Midichloriaceae; genus JAJTHY01. Next base: position 7,384 of record JAQSWL010000005.1, read on the forward strand.
ACTACGCGTTGCTCGATCACTCATGTAGGTTTTACTACATTTCGTTCCTCGCTCCTATATTCAAATTAAAATGCTTTAGCTAAAATGCTTTAGCTATATGCCAAATAAAATATGGCAGCTTTGCTCTTTTTACAAGTGGTTTTATTGTTGTTTAGCCAAGGGTTATAAACAGCAATAAATAGATATCTTTTTAATAGGATATGGATATCTTGCTTTAGCGATGTCTATTTTGAAAAAGCACTTAGCATATTAATGTTAAATGCTTTTTCTCATAACAGTTTATTTGCGGTCAATTAAAGCTTTAGTAATAGTGTCAGAAAGTATTTTGATTTTAGTTGTATCTCGTATTTGCAGCAGGCGCTGTTTATTTTGCGGAGTAATAGTTTGTGGATATTGTTTAATGTAAAGCGCTGCTACTAAGATTCGTCCGGGTTGAGCATCTGTTAATAGCCATTCATCTACGGTAAATAAATCAAAAACACCAATTACTCTTAAAGATGGGATTAGGGGAGTAATGGCATCAATTATTTTTTGTATTTTTAGCTCGTTCTCTGGGGATGTTTTCTCAGATAAAAGACCGTTTAAAAGTGCTATATTATTTAGTGTTGCAGCTACAGTACCTTTGCGAGCTTGACCGGATTCCCCAGTATATGGATTTGTAGATACGGTAGAATCAACGCCTTCGGCTAAAACACCTTCGGGTGTAAAAGGCTCCGTTGGCTCTTGGGCATAAGTGGATGAATAGGGTAATACTGATAATAAAGCGCCAAATAATATTTTCTTAAACATGATTAACCTCAATATACAAATATTTAGTGATGTAGCGTCAATTCCTCAATTTCTTGATGTGATTTGTTTAATGGCATCTTATAGATTTATAGACTATTAGCAATACATAAAGTTATCTTACACAGCCTATTGACATAAGTGCAATTAGTAATTAGTATAGCCTGGAATTATGGATTTATAATTATCATCATGGCAAAAAAGAACGTTGTACTATTTAAGCTTGTTAGCAGTGAAGGAACCGGGGTTTATTACGTTTGCGGCAAAAATCCTAAATTGCTCACCAAGAAATTAAAGTTCCGTAAGTACGATAAAAAACTTCGCAAACACGTTTTATTTGAAGAGCGTAAATTAAGCAGCTAATTTATAGGTAGCTAATTGTGGCAATGCTCACCTTAAGCAAAGTTAGTAAAGACTTTGTTCAGGCTAATGGTTCTTTAGAGATAATTCGTGAGGCAACCTTTGGCTTGAATGAGGGTGAAGTGGTTGCCATGGTTGGGCCTTCTGGATGCGGAAAATCTACTTTGCTACATATCTGCGGGTTGTTAGAGCAACCAACTTCTGGCTCTGTTATTATAGACGGCGTTGACTGCAGTAAATTTTCTGACGTTGAAGCAACTAAAATCCGTGGCAAAAAGATCGGGTTCATTTATCAATTTCACCATCTATTACCTGAATTTACTGCGCTTGAAAATGTTATGATGCCGCTATTAATTGCTGGGGCTTCAAAAAAGCTAGCAGCAGAGAAGGCAAATAATCTATTAGAAGAATTTTCTCTTTTGCACCGCGCGGGCAATATACCATCAGAGCTTTCTGGGGGAGAGCAGCAAAGGGTTGCCATCGCTAGGGCATTGATTCATCAACCAAAAATTTTGCTTGCAGATGAACCAACAGGTAACTTAGATGAGGAAAATGCTAAGTTTGTATTTTCTCAATTCTTAAAAATTGCCAGGAATAAAAAAGTTTCTGTACTTATGGTTACGCATAATCTTGAGCTTGCAGAAAAAACTGATAGAATCCTAACTATACATGGTGGTGTTGTGGATGCAGAGCCCAAAGTAGTGCATGCAGAAGCAAATAACTCTATTAGACCTCTTCGGAAACTCGCTTCTGGTAGCAGGGTGGAAGGAGCACACGGAACAGAAGACCGGAGTGTATTCAATATACATGAGGTCTCCTGTACCGGAGCATTGAGGCAACCTGCAGCAGAAGTAGAATTTCCGGAGAGGTCTATTAAGAAAAAAGTTTCGAAAACAAATAGCAAATCACCAAAGAAGAAGGCAACCAAAAATCACTCTGTGTGAGAGGTTATAAAAATGTTAGCGCAACCAGCTAAAATATCGGAAAAACTTCAAGAAGATGAAAGCAGTGAGCTAAAGGTTAGGCCACGGTGTTTAGATGACTTTATAGGCCAAGGACAATTAAAAAATAATCTAAAGATATTCTTAGAAGCTGCCAAATCTAGGGAAGAGGCTTTAGACCATGTAATTTTTTATGGTCCTCCTGGCCTTGGTAAAACTACGTTGTCACAAATAATAGCGCAAGAATTAGAGGTAAATATTAAAATTACTTCTGGCCCAACGCTATCTAAGGCGGGGGAGCTTGCTGCTATACTTACAAATTTGCAGTCGGGTGATGTGTTATTTATCGATGAAATCCACAGGCTACCAGCGCCGGTGGAGGAGGTGCTATATAGTGCTATGGAAGACTTTGCTTTGGACTTAGTAATAGGTGATGGGCCGGCGGCAAGATCGGTACGAATAAGTTTGCCAAAGTTTACCTTGATTGGAGCAACCACTCGCCTTGGTCTTTTATCTAATCCACTTAAGGATAGGTTTGGGATACCACTTAAGTTAGATTTTTACAACGATGAAGAGCTTAAGTCTATAGTGCTAAGAGGAGCAAAAGTTTTAGGAGTAGAGATTATAGAAGACGCTGCTGCAAAAATTGCCAAGTGCTCTAGAGGTACCCCAAGAATTGCGCTGAGACTTTTGCGTAGGGTGAGGGATTTTCAGCATGCAGCTGGCCATTTAAAAATTGAATTATCTACTGTACGTAGTGCATTAATAAGTTTAGGGATAGACGATAATGGGCTGGATGGTCTAGATCATAAATATTTAATGTACATTGCGCAAAATTATAACGGCGGGCCTGTGGGTATCGATACCATTTCTGCTGGAGTTGCGGAAGACAAGGACACCATTGAGGATATGGTCGAGCCCTTTTTAATGCAGATGGGGCTTGTTAAGCGTACGCCTAAAGGGAGAGAGCTTAGCTCCCAAGCTTTTTCATATTTGAATATGCCCCTCGTAAATTAAGGGTTTGCAAAAGGCATAGACGACAGGGAATTTGGAAAAGTGGTAGGAGCAGTAATTGCGAGCACCGTAAGCCTATGCCAATAGGTGCGGATGCGGAGGAAAAGCTGCGACGCCCCAATTTTTCAAATTAACGGAGTATAACGATAAATGCTGGGTAAAATTAATATCATTTTTGGCGCAACTGCTTCAGGCAAAAGTGCTTATGGTGTGGAGCTTGCAAAAGAGTTAGATGGCGAAATAATTAATTCAGATTCAATGCAGGTTTATGCTGAAATTCCCATAATTTCTGCGCAACCGACTGAAGAGGAAAGGGCGGGCATCTCGCACCATCTTTATGGAATGAGATCTTGTTTTGACCCTTACTCAGTTGGCCAATTTGTGGTTGATGCGGCACAAAAAATAATTGAAGTGCAAAACCGTGGAAAAACGCCAATTTTGGTAGGTGGCACAGGGCTTTACCTTAAGGCGCTGATAGAAGGGCTGCCGGATTTTCCAGAAATTTCTCAAGAAACCCAGAAAAAAGTTGATGAGATATTGCTAAATAAGCAAGAGGCGTTACACGAATATTTGAGTAGTATAGATCCACTTGCTGCGGCCCAGCTTAAGCCCAATGATAAACAGCGTATATTAAGAGCAATTTCGGTTAAACTTGAATGTGGAGATTCGATTGTTAAAGTTCAACAGCAGAGTAAGAACCCAGCTTTTTCGCGTGATGATTACCATATAATATGGATTAATCCTGAAAGAAAATTTGTATATGAAAGGATTAATCAAAGGTTTTTGAAAATGGTGGAATTGGGTGCTATAGAAGAAGTTGTAACGCTAGCGTGGTATGTAGATGGGCGTGTATTGCCTAAAGCTTGTGGCATACCAGAGATAGCACAATATCTTCAGAAAGAAATAAGCTTAGATGAGGCAATACATAAAGCGCAGAAAAGCAGTAGGAATTATGCTAAGCGTCAAATAACCTGGGCTAGGCACCAATTTGAATTTGATGTTGTAATACCATTTTTGGAATATAATTTGAGAAATAATATAATAGCAAAATCTTTATAGCCACAAGATATACCGTAATTCTAGTGATGAGTTAATATAACGCATTTTAATGCAGCTACAAAAATTTTCATTGAAATTATTCATTTATAATATCTAATTGATTGCTAAGTACTATTAACAAATTTTTCGCTTAATTTAATGCTTTTTTATATTGGCTCTTTAATAATAGTTGGCTCAATTGTTCTTGGCTTTATAGCCGAAGGCGGCAATATATTAGTGCTTTATCAGCCTTATGCGGCGGTTATTATTCTTGGTTCTGCCTTTGGAATATTAATAATCTCAAATCCACAATCGATATTAAAATCTATGTGGCTTTTAATAAAACGCCTGCGTTTAGGAACTCCTTATAAAAAATTTGATTATCTTAATCTTTTAATATTTATGTTTTTCTTTTTTAAATATGCGAAGACTAAAGGTATTATTGCCATTGAATATGACATTGAGAACCCTAATAAAAGCCTTATTTTTAATGAGTTTCCAGAAATATTAAAAAACAAAGAGGCTGTAACATTCTTTTGTGATTATATGAGGTTACTTGTTATAGGTTTTGATAAGAGTTATGAGCTAGAAAACTTAATGCAGGATCAAATAGCGATCCGCAGAAACCACAATGCAGAAATCAGCTCAGCGTTATTTAAAATTGCGGATGCATTACCGGCGCTTGGAATTATAGCCGCAGTACTTGGAGTAATAAATGCAATGGCGAGCATAAATGCAGAACCTGCTGTATTAGGGCATAAAATAGCAGCGGCCCTCATTGGTACTTTTATCGGCGTTGCTGTTTCTTACTGTGCTGTAACTCCGTTAGGTTCGTATATGGAAAAATTTAGTAATGATGAATCTAAATTTTTGGAATGCATTAAGGCTGGCTTTATATCATATGTTAATGGAACTCAACCAGCGATAGCAATAGAATTTGCTAGGCAAACCGTACCAATTAATTTAAAGCCCTCTTTTCTTGAAGTTGAAAAAGCTATTGAAAACCATTTGAAATACCGCAGGATGAATAAAGATGTTAGACAAAAACCAGCAGGAGCAACAAGATAATCCTACTCAGAGTAAGCCTCCTATCATCATTAAAAGGATAGTGCAGCAAGCACATGGGCATCATGGGGGGGCATGGAAGGTAGCTTATGCGGATTTTGTAACTGCTATGATGGCCTTTTTTCTATTATTATGGCTGCTTAATGCTGTTCCTCAAGAAAAGCTTAGGGGTATTGCAGATTACTTTGAGCCTACAGTTGGTATTAAAGGGGCTAAAGGAATAGGATTTGAAGGTGGTAGATCTTTGAGTACTCCTGGTACTAGCAACTCTGATAAAGAACTGGGTGTAGAATATGGAGTTATATCTAAAGGAGAAATAGTATCTACCCCCGAAGTAGGGAGTGAAATAAAGGATGAAGAGAGAGAAAATGAAAGGTTTACCCTGATGGAAGGGGAGTTGAAAAAAGTGCTGACATCTGATGCAAATTTAAGCCAATTTTCTGATAGCGTTACTTTTGAAATGACTCCAGAAGGATTGGTAATTAAGGTAATAGATCAAGACAAGTTACCAATGTTCAAAAAAGGGGGTGTAGAACTTGAAGTCTACGCAAAAAATATTTTAACCAAAATAGTTGGTCTTATAAAGTATTCACCAAATTTTATAGCTATTTCTGGGTTTACGGAAAGTTCCAATTCGCCAATACAAAAAGATTATTCGAATTGGGAGCTATCTATAGATCGGGCTAATGCTGCCAGAAAATACATAGTGGAGCAGGGTATATCACCAGATCAAATAGCAAAGCTTATTGGTAGGGCTGATACTGCGCCCCTAGACCCTGGCAACCCTAATTCACCTAGGAATAGAAGAATAGAGATAACATTGCTACGTAACTCAATTATGCCATTTAATAAAATATCTGCTCCTAAACAGTTGATAGGTAACAGCTTGGGTGAAAAACCACATATAGTTGAAGAGGGATAAAGAAAGGTATAATACCAAATCTCAAAATAAATAGAGCATTAAAGCTCATCTTTTGGCAAATTTGCTTGGTAAAAAATTGATGAATATGTAAAATATGGGGACTGCTTTTTCCCATCGCACTTTGCAAAAATCTGGCATTACTATCTCAATTTATTTATGAGGTTTGGTATAAATAAGTGTTGCTGGCGTATTAAAGTTTTGTTAAGATTTTGTATTAGAGCAATTTATGTCTACAGTTTTTGTAAAAGGGTCAGGCGTATATTGTTTTAGTAAGTCAAAGAGTATACATGGTTCATAGAAAAACTATGAATTAATTATTAGGAGGTTATTCATGAAATTATCTGCAATCATTACAGGTGTATCTGTTGCTTTAATAGCTTTTGGCGTTAATGCTGCTGAACCACAATCAAGAAATCAACAGCAAGAAAATCAAGCTTCTGCTCAAAGAAACCAACAACAAGAAAATCAAGCTGCTGCTCAAAGAAATCAGCAACAAGAAAACCAAGCTTCTGCTCAAAGAAATCAAGAGCAAAATCAGGAGCAAGCTCAAAATTCTGAACAAAAAAGAAATAATCCTGAGCAAGCTAACAGAAGAAATAATAATTCTTCAAATGCAAGGCAAAATAACTAAGCGTGTAAACGTTAAATTATAGCAAGAAGGCCTGGTACTGCCAGGCTTTTTTGTTGTCGTTTAGATGGTTATAATACCATTTTCTAAAAATTTATACCAAAACTCATATTTAATAGGTCATCTGTATCTTGCCTTTCCAAATATTTTGGTTGATAAAAAAGACAGCAATATATTCATATTACAGACTTTTTTATCTTCCCACCTCTTTGAGAATTCAAGCACATATGGCCTATTAAATATGAGTTTTGGTATAAATTTTTAGAAAATGGTATAAAATGAAAATCTTAAGGCTTGATTGATAACAACACATGCTCGAGCAATTTGTTTTCTATTGTTTTCATATCTAATGTGCCATCAATTATTAGAAAGCGTTTAGGATTTAGTTTTGCACATTCAAGTAGTCCTTGACGCACTTTTTTATGGAATGTTATATCGCGCTGGTCATAATGATTAGAATCTCTTTTAGAGGATGGGAGAGTAATTCTTCTCTGCGCTATTTCAGGATCTATGTCTATTAAAAAAGTTACGTCAGGCTCAAAGCCTTGGAAAATAGAATAGTGCAGAGACTGCATAAGGCTTATATCTAATGCTTTACAAAGGCCTTGATATACAATACTTGAATCAAAAAAACGATCGCATACTACTACAAATCCTTGTGCTAGTTTTGGTTTTATTAAAGATTCAACATGGTCGTGCCTTGCCGCAGTAATTAGCAAAAATTCAGTTAATGCATTTTCTATCCCTTGATCTCCAAGTAATAAAGCCCTTATTTTTTCTGCTAATTCTGTGCCGCCAGGTTCCCGTGTAAATAAGGCTTTTATGCCTTTTTTTTGTAAATTTTCTACCAGCCTTTTTGCTTGAGTGGTTTTGCCAGAGCCTTCGCCACCTTCAAAAGTTATAAACATGTGTGAATCCTTAAATCAATTATGCAATGCTGCGCAGCCATCTTAAGTCTCCATCGTAGAACTTTCGCAAATCAGAAATATTATACTTAAGCATTGCTAAGCGCTCCACTCCAACTCCAAAAGCAAAGCCTTGATATTCTTCTGGGTCAATTCCGCAGTTTTTTAATACATTTGGGTGAATCATCCCTGAACCCAATATTTCTATCCAATCATTGCCTTGACCTATGGTGAGTTGCTCTTTATTTGAGCGGTCACATTTCACATCTACTTCTGCAGAAGGTTCTGTAAATGGGAAATGGCTAGCGCGGAGGCGTATAGGCGCTTGTTTTACCTGAAAAAACTTTTGTAGGAATTGCTCTAAACAAAACTTGAGCTGTGCAATACTCACTTTTTTATCTATATAAATTACTTCTAATTGATGAAACATTGGTGAATGGGTAGCGTCGCTATCAGACCTAAAAGTTTTGCCAATTGTGAAAAGCCGCATTGGTGGCTTTCTTTTGCTCATGGAGCGTATTTGCACGTTAGAGGTATGGGTGCGTAATACCTTGTCTGATTGGTTATTTAGATAAAAAGTATCATGCATTTGCCTGGCCGGATGATTCTCGCTGATATTAAGTGCAGTGAAGTTATGCCAGTCATCCTCTATTTCTGGGCCATCTACAAATTCAAATCCTAGGTGTTCAAATATGCTTTTGAGTTCGGCAATTGCTTTGCTAATTGGATGTGTAGCCCCTATGTTTTTCGCACGCGCTGGCAGTGTAATATCTATGGATTCTTTAGCCAACTTTTCTGAAATTTGCTTGGCTTCCAACTCTTGTTTAAGCGCTTCAAGTTTTTCTGCTACAAAATTTTTTAGTCCATTAACTTGTGAGCCGTAGGTTTTTCGTTCATCATTAGGTAACGTAGGGATAACTTTGGTTTGCTCTGTAACAATGCCACTTTTTCCTATAAACTTTACTCTAAGATTCTCTGCTTTTAGGAGTGAATCTGCATTAGTTAATTCTTCTTCAAAATCCTTTTTAATCTGTTCTAGCTGCATTTTGTAATCCTATGTTTGTTTGGATTATACATAGCGCCTATATTTTTTCAAGGCCGTGGCTCATAAAATTATTATTGCTTGCCATATATGGTTAAATGCATTATGTTTTGCAAACAAGTTCTTGAAAATAAACAATAAAAGGTAATAAAATGACTGAAAATAAAAGTGTTTCAAATGAAATTGCAGTAAGATTTGTTGAGTTGTTATATGTTGATGTAAAAAAAGCTGTTAAATATCTTGCTGATTCAGGTGTTTTATCTGAAAACATAGATTTTTCCAATTGGTATGCAGGTGTGCATAACGTTGCAACCCTTATAAATCAGATGGGCTCTAAAAAAACTCTTATTGATGCAGAAATTGCTAATGTTTTAAAAATGGCAGCTCTAGTGGAAGAAAAAGTAGAAGCTCCAGAAGCTCCAGAAGCTCCAGAAGCTCCAGTGGAGGCTAAAGAAGAAGCTCCAGTGGAGGCTAAAGAAGAAGCTCTAGTGGAAGAAGCTAAAGAAGAAGTTGAAGAGCAAGTGGAAGCTTCAGCAGAAGAAGCTAAAGAAGAAGTTGAAGAGCAAGTAAAAGCTCTAGCGGAAGAAGCTAAAGAAGCTGATAATGTCCTTCACGATGATTTTACCCCTCAATCAGTAGAATAAATATTATACTGATGATATTATACTGATGTTTAAAGCTGCTGTGAGTTTTTAACTTGCAGCAGCTTTTTTATTTTAGATCAACATATTGGCTAATACTAAATCTCAAAATAAATTGAGCATTAAAGCGCATCTTTTAGCAAATTTGCTTGGTAAAAAATTGATGAATATGTAAAATATTCAACTGCTTTTTCCCATCGCACTTTGCAAAAATCTGGCATTACTATCTCAATTTATTTTGAGATTTAGTATAAATTCTATAACGCTATGTTTATTTTGAAGCCCTTACCTTTAGAGTGTCTACATTTTTAATGGCTAGAATTAAAATTACTACTGTTATCGGTTGCCACCTACCTTAAGTTGTGCTACGGTGCAATTATAAAGTGCAAAATAACGATAAAAAGGTAGTAAAATGAAAAAAAATAAAAAACCCGCACCTGAAATAGTTAGAATTTTTGCTGAACGCTTGTATAATGATGTAAAAGAAGCGGTTGAGTATCTGGCTAAAGATCTTGATAAGTCAGGCATCGTCTTGTCTCAAGATATAGACTTTTCCGATTGGTATGTAGGTGAACATAAACTTGCAGATATTATAGATCAGGCAGGCTTTAAAGCTCGCATTGATGCAGCAATTACTGATGTTTTAAAAGCAAAAGAAGCCGAGAAAAAAGAGGCTGAGAAAACTAAAATAAAAGTGCATGATGGTAAAGAAGACTCTAATTCTAAGCATTTTGTTGTTATATCTGATCAGGTTGAAATTAAGCCGGAAAAAGTGTTGAAGATAGAGGTGGTTATAGACACAACAGGAGACGCGGTGGAAAAAATGGTGAAAGCAGAAGCATCATTAAAAGAGGCTGAAGAAAAAGAAAAAATATTAAAAGCAAGAACAGCAGAAATATTATCACAAGAAGCTGAAGCAGTAAGGGCAGTAGAAATAGCTGAAGGGGCATTAAAAGTAGCAAAGGCTACAGCTGAAGCAAAAGAAGCACAAGTTGTATTGAAAGATACAGAAGAGCAAATGTTAGAAGCAGGAAAAGCGGAAATAGCTGTATTAAAAGCTGAAGATGAGGTGAAAAAAGCAAAATCAGAGTTGAGAAATATAATAAAAGAAAAAGAAAAAGCACAAGAAGCAGAGGCAGCGCAACAAAAGTTAAAAGAAGTGGCTAGCGAAGAGTTAAACAAAGCAAAACAAAAAGCTGCACAAATCAAAGCGCAAGAAGAGATATTAAAAGCACAAAAAATCATGGAAGCGCCAAAAGAAGCAGAGAGAAAGAAAACAGAGGCAGAAGCAGCAGAAGCAAAAGCGATAAAAGCTAAAGAGGAGTTAGAGGAAGCAATAAGCTCAGCTGTAAAGAAAGGAGCGAAAGAATTAGCAGTCACAACAGTTGGTGCGGTGAAAGAAGTAGATGAGAAAATAGCTAAAGCAAAAGAAGCTGATGAGCAGGCGAAAGCGGCTAGAGCAGAAGCCATAAAAGCAGAAAAAGTTGCCGAAGAAACTCTGGTTGCGGCAGCATCCCAAGTTATGGGGGATGTAAAAATAAAAGAGGTAGATCTAATAGTGGTGGAAAAAACCCCTGAAGATCTTCAAGCTTATGAGCTTGTTAAGGCTACATCCACGTCCGATACGCCTGTTGATATTACGATTAGCGGATAATTATTTATATTAGCGCCCAAAACCATGTTGCGTAAGCAGATGGATGTAGCGCTGGTTGAAGCTTCTTGGTAAAAGAAGATTCAGCGCAAGCGGAGCTTGAATTGGCTTGATACCCTGGGCGTAAGCCCAGGGAAGTTTATATTAAGATGCTGTGAGTTTTTAACTTGCGGCAGCTTTTTATGATATATGGTTTTATTAACAATAATTGTAATAAAAATTTAATATATAAAGTTTTGAAGTATTTTGTTTCGCATTGTATTATTTTGCAATTATTTTAAATAAAAATATGGAGTATGGTTATGGGCAAAGTTAAGAGTTATATAGACAACAATCTTGTTGGAGAAGCATATAATAGTATACCACGTCTGGTTGAGGGCTTGGCCCCTTTTATAAGAGCAGGTGGAGATCCAAATGGCTTGATTGTAAGCGGTAATATAACTCTTGGAGATTTAATTAATCAATTAAATAAGAGGACTGCGTTTGAAGCCGAAGTTAAAAATTACAAGCCTATAAACGTTGAGGACCTTAAAGCATCCATCAAGCAAGCAGAGGATAAGATAGTGATGCTTAGAGCTCAATTAGATGAAATGAGCTCTGATCTTACACAAAAGACGACTAAATTAACAGGACTAGAAGGAAAAGTTGTTTCTGGTAATGCTGCGATTAAGCAACTAGAAGCTGAGAAAGATGAGCTAGTTAAGAAATTAACTTCGAAGGATTCGGAGTTCTCAGAAAAAGCATCTGAATTGAAAAAGCATCAACAGCTTAAATCTGATTTAGAAACTCAACTTAACGATGTTAAAGCACAATTAACTGCAGCTGTGGAAGCTAAAGATGCATTACAACTTAGCAATGAAAGTTTAAAACAAAAAGCGGTTGAATTAAGAAAAAAAATTGAAGAGCAAAAAGCTAATTTAGAGGTGACTAAACAGAATGGGCAAATAGATTCTGTTATGGACCAGAAATTGCAGCAAGAAATGCAAAATGAAATTGATCAATTGAAGGTAGAATTAAAGCAAAAAGAGGAAGCTCTTGAAACTGCAGAAAATAATACCCTGACTGCCAATCAAAAAATTTCGGACTTAGAAACTAAAATTTCTGACTTAGATGCTAAGTTAGGCCAAAAGAATGAAGCTTATGAACTTTTATTAAATCAAGCTAACGATTTGCAAATTGGTAAAAGTGAGTTGAAAAATCAATTAGCTCAGAAAGACACAAATTTGACAAAAGCTGTGAGCGACTTGAAAGTGGCTCAAGCGGAAGTTGTTAAGCTGCAAGGTGAGTTAAATACTTCTAAAGCGGAAGCAGTAGAGAAGCAAAAACAGCTGGATAACTATATAGCTGAGTTAAAAGCTAAGAATGAGGCTAATAAAGACCTTCAAGATAAGTTAGATAAAGCACATGATAAAATTCAAGAAGAAATTTCTACCATAGCTGTTTTAAAAGGAAATATTAAAGATCTCAAGCATGATAAAAAAGATTTAACGACTAAAGTTGAAGAGAAAGATAAGCAGTTGGCCGAGTTGCAAAAAGCTTTGGATTCAGGAAAGGTAGATTTTGCAAAACTAACTGAGCTAGGAAATGAATTAAAAGCAGCTAGAGAAGATAAAGAAGCGCTAGAAGCGGCTATAAAAGAAAGAGCAGTGGAGTTAAAGACAGCTGAGGAAAAAGCACAAGCAGCATTAAACGCATTTAAACTCAAGGCTGAAGAAGATAAAGCAGCTGCGATAAAGGCAACTCAAGAAGGAACCATTGCAGCAGTAAAAGCAGCTCAAGCAGAAGCTGAGGCAGCCCGCGCAGAACTATTAAAAATGATGGTTGAGTTAACTGAAGCTAAAGTTGCAGTGAAGGCAGCGGAGAAAAAAGCAACAGCAGCATTAGAGGCAGCTAAGAAAGATGCAGAGGCAGCCAAAGTAACAGCGCTAGAAGCGGCTAAGAAAGCAGCGGATGAAGCTAAAGCAGCAGAGTTGAAAGAGCTACAAGAAAAACTAACTCAACTTGAAAAGGCATTAGAAGACTCAAAAGATGAGAAAAAACAAGAAGCTCCGCAAAATCCTGAAGGGCCTCAAGAGTCTGAAAATTCTAATCAAGATGGTGTATCTGAATCGGGTGATAAAGATGGGTCAAGCGAATCTCAAAAAGATGCTGGTTGGTTTAATCCTTTTGCATCTTTCTTTGGAACAAAGTCAGAAGCTGAAAAAGCTGAAGCAGCTAAGGAAGAAGAGGAAAACTTTAAGAATTTTGTGCTGAAAGAAGAGACTGCAAATGAGCTTATTTCATCACAGCAGCTACCAGAGCGTGACCCAGCTTTGGTGCCTGATGATCAATCTGGTAGAGAATATGATTTTATAAAAGTAGCTATGTAAATGCCTTTTAAAAAACAGCGCTGTAATGGCGCTGTTTTTTTATTGCACTACCCTAATGCCAAATCTCAAAATAAATAGAGCATTAAAGCTCATCTTTTAGCAAATTTGCTTGGTAAAAAATTGATGAATATGTAAAGTATGGGGGCTGCTTTTTCCCTTCGCACTTTGCCAAAATCTGGCATTACTATCTCAATTTATTTATGAGATTTGGCATAAAATTACATTTTCTTGAATTTTATAATTAGGATTCGTAAGCACATATTGAAAAGCTGTCATATTAGTTGCATCTATAAAAATAGGGGCCCTGGCGTTTACAACAAGCCTTTTAAGTCCCTCTTCTTCTTTCAAAGAGGCAACTAAAACAACAGCTGTACTAGATGGGTCAATGCCAATAGCTTTAGCAGAATCAGTTAATTCTGTGCCTTCATGATAATCGCTGCTGTTGATATCATTTATTGGCTGAACCATAAGGGCAAGGTCATCATTTTGTAAAGATTGTAAAACCATAAAGTCTTTAAATTTCTCTATTGGACAAGGTGCAATAACAAACTTAGTGGCCGGGTTCATGCCTATTAAACCATTCGGAAAAGTTACTTCTTTGCTTATATCAATTTTAAATTCGCCAAAGTGGTTTTGAATTATACGAATAGTGCTTTCAATTTGTTTTTCTTTTAGGTTATGCATGGTTTTCTCCTATTTTAAATAATTGACAAGCGATAGCTCAGACAAGCGATTGGTAAGCATGAAAGCAGCCCTTAGCTGTGATTCTAATTGAGTGATCTGTGGGAAAACTAGTGTAATATCCACATCTTCAGCATCGCTAATATTTTTCATTAACAAAAGTGTAGCTTTTTCATCTATATGAATTTGATCTTCGATAGATTTAGACTGAACGCCTACTTGAATTAATAAATCTGAGAGCTGGTCTTTTGCTATTTGCAAGTATGAGGATGCATTTATATAATCACCGATAATCATAAAGTGATGAGCCGCAATAAAATTTTGGAATGCAGGATCGCTTGCTTTAATGCCATAAGCAATATTTTCAGTTGTGGATATGCTATCCGTTAAAACTACTTCATCACCATTATAATAATTAGCTGTTGGAACATTATTAACGATATTGGTATTGTGCACTATATCTGAAACCGTTAGACTTACATTGGTTTTTGCTCCGGCAAATAATTTTTGCCCATCAAATGATGAATTTAGTAAAGACTGTATTTTACTAAGCTGAGATTCTGCCAATGCTTGAACAGGTAAGTATTGTATAATTCCTGGGTTATTAGCCTCCATGGACAATTTTTGCGAATCTCTCATCACATCTTCCAGCATGCTTCTTAAAACTCTGTCTATTTCACGGAGCTTAGTATCCAATAACTCATTATTTTTAATTTTGCCATTTAATGATATTTGTACATCTTTCATGCTAAGGAGATTGTCAATAGGGATTTTACTAGACAAATCTTGATAGGAAGTTATTTTCCCTACTTCAACTTGTTCAGAAAGTTTAAAGAGCTTTTCCTGCACATCACTCATATTTGATTTTGCTAAGCTATTAAATAAATGAGTTGTGCGCCTAAAATCTATTGTCATAAAAACCCTCTATAAAACACTAACTAACATATCCATGATCTCTTTTATATATTGCAATGACTTAGCTGAAGCGGCAAAAGATTGTTGATATATAATCATATTGGTCATTTCTTCATTAACATCTACACCTCGGCTGCCTTGTATCTTATCAAAAAATGCTTCACGCACATGTTTGCTCTGTAAGGCTTGTAGGTTTAAAGTATTAGAACGGTTTACATTAAAACTTATTATTGCGCTTGCATAGTTAGAAAGGGTGGTTTCATACCCTGGTAATCCCGAGCTTGGCGCAAAGAAAATATTTCCTTGACCAAGAGCTATCATATCTAAAACTGTAGAGTTATCCGCGGTTGAAACTTGATACTGGTAAGTATTTTGTGTAGGTGATAAATAATTTACTACACTGGTAATCTTGCTATGAGCAACGGTATTTACGTTGTTTTTTATGTCGTTTCTAATATCCAAATACATAGCTGAATTTTTTAAGTCATGCCAATTGGCTGGCGTATCAGTTCTTACGAATATGTCATTTAATCCTAAATGCTGGGAGAAATTTAAATTGGTTCCCAGAAGGTTGCTGCTAAGATCACCTATGTTGTTACTATCTAAATTATCTATAGCAATATGGTATCCGCTATTTAAACCTTCTATTTGTAATAATCCACTAGCTCCTGCACTTATTGGAATTATTTTACCTGTTTCGTCTACCATTTGCGCTGTAAGTATTGGCAAAGGAATGGTAGGTGAAACTATGGTTCCTGGATCAGCGGGATTAGGTTTTGAATTTACTGCAAACCTTTGATTCATATATCCATTTATAGGATCTGAGCTCGGACTATTGATAACATAACGAAGGGTAGCTATATTACTTGCGCCATTATTCACATTGACTTGAACATCAACAGTAATTGGATAGTTGATAGCAGCAGGCAAATTTAAAGTAATTGAAGGGCCAGTGCTTTCAGTTCTTTGGGTTGTTCCGGAAGTAGAGGTAAATGCAGTATTGTTAAATGACCCAAGTACATTGGTGGCTAGTGAGTCCGTAGCGGTTACCGACAGTATTTGCACAGTGGAGTTTACTGGAGAATAATTTTCTAACTCTAGATCTAAAACCAGGGAAGAAGATGGTGCTATATTTGTTGATAAAGATGCTAGCCTTATATCTTTTAAATTACCTAATTGTATAGACTTATCGTTAACCAGCTTTTGGCCAAAGTGGTACTTTATCTCTTGAATTAAGCCCTCAAGGTTGGCTTTGCCAGCGCCATTGCCGGTGTCTAGAGCTCCAAGATCTAACGTAAGTGCTGGCACGTTAGGGATTGGCTCACCATTATCATCTACAACTGCAATTCTGGTTTTTCCTGTGAATCCTAAAATGCTATCATACTGCATTAAATTGGTTGAAGTGAGTATTGTAGGAGGTGGAAAGCCACATCCATTGTTGTGAGCTTGATTAAAAGAGTCCTTAATATTCTTTGCCAAGTTATCTAATTGGTTTAGCGCCTGTGGGACCAATGTATCTCTAAGTGCAAGTAATGCCCCTATTTTTCCAGATGTATATTTATTAGGCATTTCACTACTAATATTGGCTGGGATTATGGGCTTATTTAAGTTTATATCATAACCGGAAGCATCAAGAGCATTTAGATATATTGAGTTCATAGGGACGTTTTTAACAAATGCATCGATATTTGACTGAGGAGTATATTTAAAAAAGTATTGTGCATCCCCGATTAAGTTATCACCTTGCTTGGTTAACACGTTAACTCTGTTCATATTATCTTTATAAATATAAAGATCGAAATATTCTGATATATCCTCTAGAAATCCAATAAAACTTACTTCTGCGTCTACCCTTTCTATACTTCCTTGAGGCAAATTTTGTATGGTGTGGCTTAAATTATAGGCTGATTCAAGTAGGTTATTTAACTTAGTTATTTCGTTATAAATAGTTACATCTACATCTAAGCGGAGGCTCTCTAGGCTATTTGCTATCATCGATATAGAGCTCGCAAGTCCGTAAAAGTCTTCTACTATCTTTGATTTATTTGAAGCAGATGCTGGGTTTCTAGAAAAATCCTCCAATGAGCTAAACAAAGTGCTTATTTTGTTATTGATAGAACGCACATCCGAAGGGTCACCAAATTCTGTGGATACTTGGGTAAAGTAATCATTAATTGTTTGATCATAACTATCTTGAGCTATTTTGTTATACAAACGCAGCTGCAAGACTTCATCTATGTTTGCAGCTACCCCAAGAATTTGAACGCCATTTAAAACATTTCCAGCTACCGAAGGTACAGCGTCAAGTGATATTCTTATATAGTTTGGATCTTCTGCATTTGCTACGTTATGCGATGCTAAAGCAAACTCTAGCTTGCTGCGCTGCATGCTGCTTAAAGAAGATGAGATAGCGCTATTAAGTGACACAGTAAAACCAAAAACTATTTAGCTTTTAATTCCATGCAAATTTTATGCCAAACTTAGTATATACTCCGTT
This sequence comes from Candidatus Midichloriaceae bacterium, assembly GCA_029266655.1. Lineage (GTDB taxonomy): Bacteria > Pseudomonadota > Alphaproteobacteria > Rickettsiales > Midichloriaceae > JAJTHY01. The sequence goes on from JAQSWL010000005.1 coordinate 24,839, forward strand.
AATTTGAAAGATTAGAGCGTTGCATCTAATTCCCCCGCGCCCGCACCTATTGGCATAGGCTTACGGTGCTCGCAATTGCTACTCCTCCTACTTTTTCAAATTTCCTGTCGTCTATACTTTTTCCAAATCTTCATTTACGAGAAGTATATTACTCCCCGGTACCTTTACCAAAGCCTTTGTTTTGAGCTTTTGGCAGTGGTGCATGGCCTAATATCAGAATGTTGCTATGACTAGGTAATCCCAAATGCGCTGTGGATGCATATGGGTTTCCTGGTGAAATTGGAGCTGGAACAAGGGGAAAGATGTTTTCTCTAGATTTAGCTCGAGGTGTGGTTACACTAGATATATTTAGAGGTGTGGTTTCTCTAGATTTAATTGGAGTTTTAGGCTTCTTACCTTCATCTTGAGTAACAGACTCGGATGGTTTATGAGCATTTCTAAGCTTTTTAACCGTATCCAATAGCTTTTGGTCCTCCTCACATGCAAAATCTAAGCTGCCTTTTATTTTTATGCCTTCTATTTTTAACTCAGCATTTTCAGCACATTTAATTAAGGAAACAAAAGTTTTAGCATCTAAAGTAGAGTTTTTTATAATTAATTTTTTTCTAATGATATTAGAAAAATCTAAATTGGTTACAGTTGAGCGTTTTATTGTCATGTTATAAACGGCGCAACCAATAACTGTCATTCTGCTGATCTCAGAATTTGTGAATTTTAGGTTAGTTATATTGGACCTATCTAAACTTACGGCACAGTTATGATCCAGTCTTGTTACTGTAAGATTTTTAAATTCAAGATCATAGTAGGTAGATCCTCTAAAATTACCAGTAAGTATTTTGCGCTTAATTATATCATCACTTTGACCGCTAGCATGATCCTTTATTACCTCTTTGAAATCTACCTTTTTATCATGATTAAGCCCAGCTTCTTTTTTATCGTGATTAAGAAGAATTTGGCTTAAAAGGTCTGTTGCACTAGTTGTAGTTGCACATGCAAGATTTGCTAATGTTTTGGTTATAAGCTTAGGGCTCGACCATAAGGCGGCGGCTGCTGTAGAAGTGAGGCCATATATCCCTAAAACAGTTTGTGTAACTGTTGGTAGTAGGGCGGTAACTTGAGATGTATTTGTAAATACTGTTGCTATTAAAGAGTCAACATCATGACCAGCAAAGGCAAAGTAATATTTAATATCATCTGGGATTACCTCATGTAACAAATCAGCTACAAGTTCATTGTAGTTGCTGATGTTTGTAAAGCCTCCCAATATAGCTTGTAGCTCTTTTAAAAATTTTTTTACACTTTCATAACACTCTTGCGCCGATTCGTATTTGTTGTCTGGAGTACTTTTCTTCCAAGCTGCATACTTTTGCATAGCGTCAACTAAATGGGGGATGGAGGCATATGTGCTATCATTTCCAAAAAAGTATTGTGCAATCTCTAAAAGTTTTTGATCTCTATCAATTTTTATTACTTCTTCAGAAGATTTGCTATCCCTAATCCCTAGGTTTTTAATAAAATGCTTACATAGATTTTTAAATTCTGAGGTGTTTGCAGTATTTTTAACTGTTTCCAGTATCGCATTAAATTGCATATCTTCTGCTTCTGCTGCATTTTTCTCTGCTTTTGCTGCATTTTCCTCTGCTTCCGCGCCGGATTTTTCTTCAGGTGCAAGCTTGCTGGATATTTTATTTAAAGCTTCAGCTAAAATCTTTATATTTGCGCTGTTGTTTAAATCTTTTGGTTGGTATTTGCCGCTGCCTGGTTTATCTATTTCTGTTATATGGGCCAATATCTCGATAAAATAACTTTTATCTTTATTTGCTTGGAATAATTTTGTTAAATCTTCTTCAAGCTTATTAGCATTGGCACTTTGAGCTTCGGTATAGCTATCTATCAGCTTATCAATATCGCCCATTGTACTGGCTTTATAAATATCTCCAAGAACAACATCTATGAGCTTGGCAAATTGATCTTTATCATTATTAAGGGCTCTTAGTAATGGTGGTATTAACTTCGTAGTTCCTTCAAGATCTGTAAATATTAGTGGAACTTTATCACTATAGAAAGATTTAATATAACTATTAACTAGAAGAGTAAGATTTTCTGAACCCGATATAGCAGATAAAATTCTGGCCTTGTCTTCTGCAATATTTGAAAATAGGCCTATTATAAAATTATTATCAAGTTCTTGTAGATTATCTGATGTTTTGCGTTCTTTAATACAAGCATTTATTTCATTTAATATTTCTTGTATTGCTTGCAAATCCACTTCACTTAGCAAGTGTGCTGTGAAAGAGATGATTCCATCAAAATTATTCTTAGCCCAAACAAAATTTTTATAAGCGTCGCTCCCTTCACCCAAAAAGTTTTTTAGAGCTGTATCTAATTGTTGATTGGTAATAATATCCTTAATGCATGCAACTATAATTGGAGAGCCAAATAGTTGTTTTGCAAGCGGGATGCAAGCGGTGATAATGCTTACAGGTAATGCAGGGGCATCTTCCCCACCTGCCAGAAAATCTTTGCTTTCTTGGGTATTAAACGCTTCGTATATAGTGCTTACATCAGGGATGGAAATAGTCTTCAGAATCGCCTCACAAAGATCTATGGTTTTCGCTATTGGGCCTTTCAAAAGCTCAGTTATCAAGGTTATTTCCTCTACCTTGGCTTTAGGATTGCTGAACTTATAAACCTCGATGATTATTGCATTTTGCAGTAGGCTATTTATTGCTATTTTAAAAGTATTAGTGGAGAGCAGTTTAGTAGCTATAGGCAAGACAGCTTCTATTATATCACCGGCATTAGCATTATTTTTAAGAGCAACGCTTACAGCCGGCATGATGTCTGCATTGGTAATGATAGTTTTAGTTAGTTGTAAAACTTGCGGCATTAATGTCGTATTTTTAATGATTTGAGTTAGAAGTCCTCTCAAGAACGCAATGTCATTTTCCTCGGCTCCAGCATATGCATAACCATCAAGGATTACTTCATTTAAAATTTCATCTCTAAGCAGGGTATTTAAATTTGTTTGAACTTTATTATTATAGAGAAGCTTAGTAACAAGAGGTAACGCAGCTGCTATAATCTCATCAGTTTTTGAACCTTTTACCGACTCTACAAGCGATATAATTTTATCATGTTTTACCTGAGTTAGTATATTGCCAGCTAGTTGTAAAATCTGAGGTATTAACGTTACATCTTTAGCTATTTTAGATAGTGCGCCTCCTAGGAAATTAACATTATCTTCTTTGGCGCCACTAAGCTTATAAGCCTCGATAATTATTTCATTTATAGCATCATGCTGTAGTAGTGTATGCAAGCTTCTTTTAACGGCATCTGTAGAGAGAAGTTTATTAACAATAGATAAAGCGGTCGCTATGATTCCATCAATTTTCGCTTCTTTTTTAGATGGATCTTGTTGTGATATTTTACGCTCTTTAATATAAACATTTATTTCATTTAATAGTAATATTGTTTTTTGCGAATCTATTGAATTTAATAATGCTGATGCAAAAGAGAAGATTTCATCAAAGTTATTCTTAATTAAAACAAAATTTTTATAAGCGTCGCTCCCTTCACCCAAAAAGTTTTTTAGAGCTGTATCTAATTGTTGATTGGTAATAATATCCTTAATGCATACAATTATAGATCGAGAGCCAAGTAGTTGTTTTGCAAGCGGGATGCAAGCGGTGATAATGCTTACAGGTAATGCAGGGGCATCTTCCCCACCTGCTAGAAAATCTTTGCTTTCTTCGGTATTAAACGCTTCGTATATAGTGCTTACATCAGGGATGGAAATAGTCTTCAGAATCGCCCCACAAAGATCTATGGTTTGCGCTATTGGACCTTTCAAAAGCTCAATTATCAAGGTTATTTCCTCTACCTTGGCCTTAGGATTGCTGAACTTATAAGCTTTAATAAGTATTGCATTTTGCAGCAGTTTATTTATTCCTATTTTAAAAGTATTAGTGGAGAGCAGTTTAGTAGCTATAGGCAAGACAGCTTCTATTATATCATCGGCATTAGCATCATTTTTAAGAGCAACGCTTACAGCCGGCATGATGTCTGCTTTGGTAATGATAGTTTTAGCGAGTTGTAAAATTTGGGGTATTAATGTCGTATTTTTAATTATTTGAGTTAGAAATCCTCCCAAGAACGCAATATCTTTTTCCTCGGCTCCAGCGTATGTATAACCATCAAGGATTACTTTATTTAAGGTTTCATCTCTAAGCAGGATATTTAAGTTTGTTTGAACTTTATTATTAGAGAGAAGCTTAGTAACAAGAGGCAAAGCAGCTGCTATAATCTCATCAATTTTTTCGCCTTTTGCAGCCTCTATAATCGCTGTGATTTCATTAGTTTCTGCCTGAGTTATAATATCGCCAGCAAGTTGTAAAACTTGAGGCATAAGATTTGCATCCTCTAAGATTTTATTTAGTGTCTCTATAAGGAAGCTAACTTTTTTCTGATTATCTTTTTGTTGCTCTTGTGGCAATTTCTTCCGGTAAAGTTCCACTGCAATATTCAGTAATGCTTTATTTGTAAGTATTTTTGTCAAAGCAATTTTAACTGGAATAGAGCTTAATTCCCTTTTTAAAACTTCCAAGTAATTATGAATTATGGATAAGTTTGCGTTATCGTTTTTATCTTTTTGGTCTGAAATAGCGTTAAATAAACCAATTATAGATTTAGCAGAAGGTGCCCATAAAATATTTTTTGCAAGTGATAGTGTATCAGGAATAGCATTTTCATCTTTAATTATTTGAGTTAGAATTCCTCCTAAGAATGTAACATCATTTTCCTCGGCACCAGCGTGCACATAACCATCGAGGATTATTTCACTTAAGGTTTCATCCTTTAACAGAGCATTTAGATTTGCTTTAATTTTATTATTAGAAAGAAGCTTAGTAACAAGAGGCAAAGCAGCTGCTATAATCTCATCAATTTTTTCGCCTTTTGCAGCCTCTATAATCGCTGTGATTTCATTAGTTTCGACCTGAGTTATAATATTGTTAGCAAGTTGTAAAACTTGAGGTATTACTGTAGCATCTTTAGCTACTTTAGATAAGATGTTTTCTAGGAACTTTACATCACTTTCTTTAGCATCAGTAAACTTATAAGCCTCGATAATTATTGAGGTTACGGTGCCAGTTTGTAATAACAAAGATATACCATTTCTAATATCGTCATTAGAAAGAAGTTGAGTAACAAGAGGTAAAGCAGTTGCTATGATATCATCGGTTTTAGCCTCTTTTTTAAAAGCTATATCTATAACTGATTTAATATCATCAATTTGTGCTGCAGCGATAATAGTTTTGAGAAGGTCTAAAGCTTTATCTTTTGTGTCTTTATTAGTTTTTATTTTTTCTAAAATATCTGATAAGAAGGTGTTTTTAGCTGCATCTTCTTTGGTCTGATCATTTTGATCCTCCACTTTTTCTGATTGGATGTTTTTACCACTAGCTTCTTTTATCTTAATAATTGCAATGCCTAAAATTTTATCGACTGAGCTATCTAATTCTTTTATAAAGTTAAATAAATCAGTATGGCTACTAGCTAAGATATTTGCAGCAAAAATTGCTATTTTTTGTCCAAAAGAGATATCAGTGTTTTTGTCCGCTCGAATATCTAATAGTACACCAAAAAACCTAGAGCTGTAATGCCCATAAACTAGCCTATGGACCCCGTGATAAATAAATACGCTAAGCCCTCCTAAGACCGTTCCAGTAAATAATATTGGTAATGATGCAATAGCCGTCATGCTATAGGCGGCATACCACATATATTTAGTGTAGCTTTTTTCACTATAATATAAATCTACAAGGGAAATTGCAGTAGAGACCGAGGACTTAACCACTCGACTACGGAATAGGCTTTTTGCCGCCTCTATATGATCAGATCTTTCAAACCATTCTGTTGGCATAAATATAAGCACTTAATATCACTTTGATATTATTTTATACAGCTTATTGGTTAAGATTTTATTAATATATATAAATATTTATATATCAAGAGCGCATATTTTTTTCAGGGCTTCTTGAATTTGCTGCGATACGTTATTGCTGCAATAATATTTAGTGCGTTCAAACGCTTTTTGAGATAGTGTCTGCTTTAGGCCTTGGGAACTTAGAATATTGATAATTCCATCTGCAAGAGCATGGTGATCTGAAGGATTTACCAAAATTGCAGCATCTGTATCGCCAATAATCTCTATAGGACCTGGAGTTTTAGTGAGCACCATTGGGAGAGAGTGGGCGAGAGCCTCAAGTATCACAATGCCAAATGATTCGTTTCTAGAAGGTAAGCAAAATATATCTAAGCTTTCATAAAAAGCATTTTTATCTTCTACCCAACCTAAGATTTCAACATGCTTTTGCAAATTCAATTCAGCAATTAACTTTTCGCAATTCTGTCTTTCAGGGCCATCACCTGCAATCTTTGCTTTAAAATCTATGCCTTTGTCTCTAAGCTCTGCCATTGCATTTATAAATATATCCGCACCTTTTATCGGGAATAACCTAGATACAATGCCAATTACCGGAGGAGTGTTATTTTTAGGGGCTTTGTATGCAAGTTCGTTTTCTAAGTGAAGCATATTGGGTATGTTAAAAACAGCACCCTCAGCTTGCCCAGCACTTATAATATCGTGGCGCATTGCTTCAGTTATTGCAATTATGGCATCAGAGCCAAATAAATATTCAAACCTAGTATTATTGTGGCTTACTGCAATCAATGGAATATTAGGTTTTGCCCTTCTAAATAAATAAGAAGCTCTTGCCCCATGAGTGATTATGCAATCTGGCTTTTCTTTTTTAATCAGTTTAGATATAGCATGTACTGCGAAAGGGTCAAATCTATTGAAATTATGAATTTCTGCGTATTTTCCTTTTATTAGATTTTTAACAGCCGATTTAGGGTGCACTACAGACAGTACATCATTGCCTTGCATTTGGAGTGCCAGTGTATAGTCTAAAAATGCTTGTTCTAGGCCACCTAATTTTTTGGAAAACATGACATTAAAAATTTTCATAACCCTTTACCTTTATTCTCAAGCTGCGGTTTTTAATTTAGTTGATTGTATATCATATTTAATGAGTGCTTCAGACAACGAGTTGCAGAAATAATTTATCATTTCATCTGTGTGTAGAGGGGTAGGGGTTACTCTTAAACGCTCTGTACCACGCGGCACAGTGGGGAAATTAATATGCTGAACATATATCCCATAGTCCGAAAGTAAGGTTTCGGAAATTTGCTGCGCACGACTTGGGTCGCCAATAATAATTGGAATAATATGTGTGGGATTTTCCAAATAACATACGCCAAGCTCTACTAACCCTGCTTTCACTTTCGCTATAGCTACTTTATGAGATTCTCTTTCCACGGAGCTAGTTTTTAAATGCTGTACCGAAGCTGTTGCCGCTGCGCATACAGCCGGAGGTAATGTAGTTGTAAAAATAAACCCTGGAGCATAGCTTCTGATTGCATCTATAATTTCTTTGCTTCCGGTTATATAGCCGCCGATAACACCATAGGCTTTAGCTAATGTGCCTTGTATTATATCAATTTCATTATTAACGCCAAGCATTTCAGCTACTCCAGCACCTCTATTCCCATACAGACCAACTGAATGTACCTCATCAATGTAAGTGAGAGCATTGTATTTTTTGGCGAGTGCGCATATTTCCTTAATAGGAGATATATCCCCCTGCATTGAATATACGGATTCAAAAATTATTATTTTTGGGCGGTCAATCTGGTACTGCTTTAGCTTCTCTTCTAAATCCGCAACATCTGAATGTTTAAAAATAACTTTTTCACTCTTGCTATCGCATATACCCTGAATTATGGAGGCATGGTTCATTTCATCAGAAAACATAACTATGTCTGGAATTATTTTTCCTAAAACAGACAAGGTAGCTTGGTTAGATATATAGCCAGAGGTAAAAACCAAGCCGCTTTCCTTAGTGTGAAGATCAGCAAGCTCTTTTTCTAACGCTGCTACATAAGCATTTGTTCCGGAGATATTGCGAGTGCCACCAGTACCTGTGCCAGCTTGCTGAATTGCATTAATGGCGGCCTTTTTAACTAAATTATTCTGGCTCATCCCCAAATAATCGTTACTGCACCATACTGTTATCTCTTTGTTGTATTTAGCACTATAAGCGCGTGGGGGTGAGCTATTGCTATATGAAAGTTCATTAAAAATGCGGTATCTACCTTCTTTCCTAACTTGGTCTACGGCATCCCCGAATATTTTTTTATAATTTGTCATCAGCCTGGCTTATACAGAATATTGCTGTCCTATTATATCAGAAAAAATTATATAATTCACTCAGTTAATTTACTGTCTAAATCAATGGTTATTTGCTGCTTTTTCCTTGCTTCGTTGAGCTCTGCTTTCTTGCGCGCTTGCGAATGCACTTTATCTAATTCAGACTGAGAACATAGCCCCAATAACACAGGATCTTTAGGTTTAATGTTTTGAGAATTCCAGTGAGTTTTAGAGCGCACAGATTCTATAGTATTTTTTGTGGTTCCTATTAACTTAACAATCTGAGCATCGGAAATCTCTGGGCAATTTTTTAATATCCATGCCACTGCATCAGGTTTATCTTGTCTGCGGGCAACAGGAGTATACTTGCCTTTTGTAGATTGTTTGGATTGCGCATAATTAAATTTAGCTGCACTTTCTGATAATCTCAATCTAGAAGTTGAGTCTTTTTCGCAACGCTCAATTTCTTCTCTAGTAAGTTGCCCTGAAACAATAGGGTCAACTCCTGAAATACCCTTTGCTACCTCACCATCAGCAATGCCTTGTATCTCAAGATAGTGAACTCCACAGAAATCAGCAATTTGCTCGAAAGTTAGGGTAGTATTTTCAATTAACCATACTGCTGTAGCTTTAGGCATTAAAGGAGCGCTCATAAAAAAGACCATGAAATTGATTCGTAAATGAAGATACTTTCTATAAGATATTGAGCCCAATGTCAATCCAAGTTTGGATATACTCCGTTAATTTGAAAAATTATAGCGTCGTACCCAATTTCTCCGCGTCCGCCCCTATTAGTATAGGCTTACGGTGCTCGCAATTGCTGCTCCTCCCACTTTTTCAAATTTCCTGTTGTCTATATATTTTGTTAATTTAAAAAACTAAAACAAAATTAACTAATTGTTTACCTTTATTTGCTAGCCTTGATAACAGATACATGTTGGATAAGAGGTAAGTATGGCAAGTTTTAATTCTCAGGCGCCAAAAGATGAAGCCGCTGAATTTGGAAATATCGCTGATAGGTTAACCAAATTTTCAGGCGATAAGCTGTTTAATTTAGCAGCTGCTAGGGCAATGAAATGGTATGTGAGCAAGGAATCTGGTGATGTAGGGAGCCAAATAGCAAATGGAATTATGGCATTTTTCTATTTTGTGGCGCTTGCTATAAAACACCCGGTGCTTATAAATAAGATTGTTAGTTCCCTCTCTGAGATCGGTCAATCTAAAGATCCCGATGCAACCAAAAAGGCTGCCATGGCGCTTGTAAAAGACGAGAAAATTTGGAGTGTATTAATTCAAAATGAAACTATTTTAGATAATTTACCAGAAGTTGCTAAGACCTATTTTAATAGCCAAAAAGATATAGATGAACAGCAAAAAAGTGTGAATGATGGCTACCTTGCGGTTTTGCGCAACTTAGATGCTGTAAAAGGAGCGCTCGAAACTTTGCGGGATATTTCAATTGATGAAAAGATAAATGCCAATATCTTAAAATTTTTAATGGCTAAAGATTATACTGCCATAATTAATGAAAAAACGAGTAATATTGCTTTTAAGCACGCAAAAAAAGATTATGAGGAAAAAAATCCTGGTAAAAACTTTACAAAAAAAATGCATTTAGAACAGGTTCTCAAAAACAATCCTCAAGATTTACCATCTAAAGAGTTAATAGATGTAATAAAATCTATAATAAATATGCCATTAGAAAAGCTAGATCCATTAATGTTGCAGTTAGGTTTTATTGATGAGAAACTTAAACTAGCGCCTGAAGGCTTAGTGGATGCGCTTACTAGCAATAGCAAAGCATCTATAGACTTGGTAAAAACTGCTGTAGGAATGTTTGATGGCCTAAATGCAGTTTACAAAGCGATGGGTAGCAGCTGGTCGGAAAACCTAAGTGCTATGCTAACTGCAGCGGACCCTTTGATGAAAAGTGGCGCTATTGGCAATTTGATTGACCAATTACTTGCACATGAAAAGTTAACCAATTTTGTCGCAAGTTATGTAGGTGATATCATTAAGAACATGGATATGAGTTTGCCTGGGGCTGATCTTTCTAAGCATATGGATAACATAATCCGCTTTTTGCAAAATGCGAATTTATGGGATCATATAATTGCTAACGATACTTTAAGAGAAAAATTAATAGCTCCACTTGCAGAAAGTTACCTGCAAAGAGTGGAAGATATGAGCTTTGAAGAGCGCAAAATTGTATATGATAGGTTGCATGCAAAAGATGAGGTTATTGCTGCCGATTACACGCAAGAAATGTTTGAGGCTGAAAAACAAGCTGCTAAAGAGGCTAAAGAGTCTTATCTTGCTATCTTGAATAATGCGGAAGTTATGAAAGAGGTGCTATCTGTTGGTAAATTGGTTATGGATAAGAATAACCAAGATATAATAACCTATCTCGGTAAGGATGGGAAGTTAGGTAATATACTATCTATTGTGCAAACTTTAATTGATGGTGATAAACTATATCCGTTGGTAGATAAATTAGAGGATATCTTTAAAGCATTAGCGCCAAAAAATTTCACACAAGATGCACCTGAATTTGCTGATGATACATATGTTGATAAAGCCTTGCTTGGTTTAATTAGCACTATATTTGACCAAAGCAAAAAAGAGACAACAACAAAATTTTTAAACGCAGCTTTAGGTAAAGCAGAAGGAATGTTAGCTGAATTTGCAAACAAAGCGGTTTTTGATGCTGCGGCTTCGGTTATAGAAACCCTAAGTAATGATGAAGCATTAAAAGGATTTGTTGAGTCAAACCCAGCTACAATTAGTAAAATTGTTCGATATATACCTACTAAAATGTTTAATGACTCTCTTAAGGCATATAATGTGGATGACAAATTCTGGGGAATGCTTGATATATTATTTTCAAATTTAGAAGTAACCCGTGACTTACTTACAGGGCTTGCTGCAGTTAGTAACCCTGAAAGTTATAAAGATATGGATAGCACGATGAGGGCTGTTGATAAGGTAGTGCATGAACTGGTTAAATTAGTAGAGCATCCAGTAATTGGCCGCAAGGTGCAAAGCTTTATTAGAGATAACAAAAATGTGTTTATTGCACTGATTAATGGTGTGGTGGATTCATTAGGTGTTAGGAGTTCTATAACTGACTATGTTCATGGGTATGGTTTAGCATTTGATGATGTGTTGAGCCAGCTGATTGATGATCCTAAAGGGGTAAGCAACCTTTTAGAGGCAGCGAAAACGGCTAAAGAGGCTAAGGAAAAATGGGATAACGCATCGGTTGGCGGCGCTATAAGTGGCGCGGCCCAAGCAACGCTAAACGCAGTATCTAACCCAGGAGCTGCTGCAATTGGAGCGATTAATACAGGACTTGCTGCTACAAAAGTAGCCAAGAATGTTCTCTATGCCCCAGTAGTGCAAAAAGTTATAGCTGAACTTGCTGCCCCTTATGTGCCTAATGTGGTTTCTAACATAATGCCAAGTTGGTTGAAATCTTACATACCAGGTGTTGGGGTGGATCCAAGAGGGGCTGATTTTGCAGATTGGGTTCAAGAAATTATTCAAGCTAAGCATGAAGATATTTTAAATCTCCATAGCACGCTTATGAATAATGCTAAGGATGGGGCTGGTTATGAAGCTACAAAAAGTAACATGCTTAATAAACTAGTATTTAATAAGCCTCAGTTATTACTTAGGCATTATGCAATAGATGATTTTAATTTTAGTTTATCAAAAGCAACTAGAGTTTTTGTAACGGGTTCAACGCTAAGAAATACTATATTTGATGGCTTTGAAGCTGAGCAATTTTCTGGAAGTGATAGCAATCTTTATAACGTGAGTTTTGCTGGTGCAAAAATTAAAAGTATTAGTTTTAATAAGGGTAGTGTGCTTGCAAAAGTTGGCTTTCAAGGGGTTAAAGCTGAGGGAATGCGCATAGAAAGCTCGCATCTATCTGAAGTTGATTTTGCTGGCTTAACATTTGAGCATGAAATAATAAGGGTGGTTGAAAAAGAAGTTAAGGGATGGTTGTGGGGCTCTACCGTTAAGACAGAGGAAACAAAGGTTCGTGTCAAAAATGAAGATGCTGCTTTGACAATTAAGGATACTGAAATGGATGAGGTTAGTTTAAATAACTTAGTTAAGGCTGCAAGAAGTGGCGGTTTTAAAATTGATTTGCAAAATGTGAAGGTGGTGAATAGCAAAGAGTTTGAAGTTGATAATTTAGAGAACCAATTGGAGTGGTGTAAGATAAAAGCTGCTACTAAAAATGGTGTTGTCACTATGGGCTTTAATGTAGAAAATCAAATGTATTTTTCAAATCCAGATCATCCTTTAGAAATACAAAAAGGTTTGATGAGCCAAAAAAATATAAAAATGTTTTTAAAGGATCACCCAGAAGAATTTGCTGAAATTTTAAAAAAGGCTTGCGATTTTAGAACCCGCAAATCAGATGTTGAAGGCATTATAAAAGATATTCAAAGTGCAATAAACAGCTTTATGAAAGATAAAAAAGGTCATGCTGAAGCACTTATTAATGAAAGAAGAGCGGGTGAGGTTGAAGTCCACAGATAAGCTAATTATATCAAACAATTACTTTTAATACTAAAAATATTGAAAAATATAAAAAAGCAACGCAAAAGTTGCTTTTTTACTTGAATAATAAGGTTTTTTATAGTATACTTTCGCTCAAGTAATTGATTTGTATGAATATATGTTAATGCGCGCAGAGCAACGTAGCCTGAGTCCTGATTACTTGAAATATCAAGATGAAAGGGTATATAGCCATCAATGTGTGATCGAAGAGCTAGAAATTTTCTTAAAGAAAAAGAGTATTAAAGATACTTTGGTTTTGGTGGAAGCTGAAAATAAAAAATTGGAAGAGCAGCTTGCAGAAGCAGAATTAGCTGTTGAAGAAGCGAAGATAGAATTATCTCTTGAAGAAGCAAAGATAGAATTAGATGTTGAAAAAGCAAAGATGAAATTATTGAGTGAAGAATTTGATTCTATTTATGCAGAGTACATGGCATGGGCAAAAAAATTAGCTGTTGAAGAAGCAAATATAGAGTTATTACGTCAAGAGCTTGATTTTATGTATTTAGAATATATGGCATGGGAAGAAGAGATTGAGCAAATTAAGTGCGATAAAGCAGCGCAGCTAAAATCTATATGGGATGGCTTAATCAAGCTAGAGAAAGAGATTGATGCTAGCTTTTCTTTGGCAGGGTGCGAAAAAGTTGTTGCCTCAAATTTTAATATGCTTGAGTCTCCAGCTTCTTTCATAGAGATTGTGGAGGATAGTAATCCTCCTTTAAAAGGAATTGGGAGGGTTGTACCAATAAGCATGAGCACAGCTAAGATTCTAACGCCTTCTGTAAATATCTTTAAAGATATGCCTGTGATAAATACTGAATTCACTAGGGCATGTGCCATTTCATCTTCAAGCTTAAAGGCGCCTGATGATAAATATACGGTTAGCACTGTTCTTACCACATTAGTGGAAATGCTTACTGTATTATTAAAAAATATATCTTGTTTGGTTAACCCTGAAATTAATATTATATCCAACTCTTTTTTGGATAAATTAAACCAAAGTTTCTCCCATATGCAATCGGCAATGGCTGCTTAATGTAAAAGTGATATGCTTCTTGTAAATTAAGAGTTGGCAAAAAGGTATAGACGACAGGAAAATTGGAAAAGTGGAAGGAGCAGCAATTTGAGCACAGTAAGCCTATACTAAGTACGGGCGCGGAGAAATTAGACTAAATCTCAAAATAAATTGAGATTTAGTATTAGACGCGACGCTCCAATTTTTCAAATTAACGGAGTATATTTACATTCACACCTTATCATTTATAGAAAGGGAGGGTGGGGTTTGCTTAAGTGCTTTCCTATCAATTTTGCCAGTGTTGGTATAATTGTTAGCAACCGCGCCTTTTTCTAATATTAAATCAGAAATTGTTTTCATCAGGTCTTGCTTAAATAGCAGTTCTTTTTTCAGAATAAGCTGATTTTCATTTGTAACTTGTTCTAATTCTTCGGCTAAGGCCCGTATTTCTAAGCTTTCGGCCTCTGGGAGATGTTGCAATAATTGATTATCTTTATATATTCTAATTTTTTGGGATTCCAGAAAATTAATTAGGTCTAGCTTCTTTTTTTGTAAATTAATTATAGCGCTTGTATTATTACTGCGGACAAATTCTATTTCTTGCTTAAGTATGTTTATGAGCTCTTTCATAGATAACCTTAGATACTCTAGGCCAATATCTTCAATTTGTTGTAAGTTATTTTTTGAGCTCATCTTGTTCCCTAGTTAAATTTCTATATAGTGTATCATTCTTTTTCATGTCTTGAGAAATATGCTCAGCCAGTTTTATCCCATCACGTTTAGATATAGCTTTTGCATATTCATCAAGTAGCAGCTCTTGATACAATTTTTCAGTTTTACCACCTCCAGCTATGTGATCAGTCTTCACACCTTCAAACATTGATTTTAAGATTCTTGAAGTCATTACGGACTCGTAATCTTTGGCAACAGTTTCTATTTCCTTTTCACGTTCCATAATTTGTTTAGAAACATCTATATAATCTTTTGCCAAAGTATTAGAAGAAGTGAGAGATAGAATTATGCAAAGCAATACTCTACTTAACGATAATTTCAGCATGTAAAGCCCCTGCTTGCTTGATAGTTTTTAGTATGGCGATTAGATCCTTTGGTTTGACTCCTAATGCATTTAATCCATCTACCAAATCGCTAAGTTTGGTGGTTTGTTCAAATATGGTCATCTCTGTGCCACGGTCTGATTGCTTTGGTTTAGGAGCCCCTCCTGCTGCGCTAATTTTATACAAAAATTCATCTTCTTCTTTTACCTTAACCATTAAGTTGCCCTGGGCAATCGCTACTTTACCAATTGAAACATTCTGCCCGATTACTATAGTTCCAGTTGCTTCATCGATAATGATCTTAGCCACCGAATCTGGGAAGACGGTAATATTCTCAATTTCAGAAAGTAGCGTTAAAATATTGGAGCTATACTTTTCAGGGATTGATATCTCAACTGTACCTGGATCTGTGGCCTTTGCTATTTTAGAGCGCATGGAATTATTGATGCTTACTTCTATAACTCTTGCTGTTGAGATGTCTGGGTCTTTGAGCGCTAAATTAATTGTCTTCATGCTGCTGAAGTCAAATTTTACTTCTCTTTCTATTATAGCGCCTCCAGTAACGAACCCGGCTGTTGGGCTTGATGTATCAGGTTTTGTAATATCTTCAGATGGCTTGGTCCCTATACTTATTTGCCCTTGAGCAACCGCATATACTTCGCCATCAGCTCCAACTAAAGGTGTAGCAAGGAGCATACCGCCTTTTAGGCTTTTTGCATCTCCTATGGTGCTTATGTCCACTGATATTTTAGATCCAGCTCTTGAAAAGGGTGGTAAGGTGGCAGTTACAGTTACAGCAGCCACATTTTTTGTTTTGAGATTTCCTCCACGGGCATTAATACCGAGCTTTTCTAAAAAATCGGTAAGACCTTTTTCGGTAAACGCAGAATTTTTTAGGTTATCTCCAGTGCCATTAAGGCCTACTACTAAGCCGTATCCGACCAACATATTATCTCTAATGCCTTCAAAATATACAATATCTTTGATCCTCGATTCAGCTAAAGAGCTATTAACCTGAAGAAAGCAAGTAATTATGAGGGCAATTATACTTTTAATTTTAAACATCGCTCATGGCATAGCTATTTTCAAGCCATGATCAAAGCAAGAACCATGCCAAATCATGTATATGTTATTTTATAAATATATTTGAGATAGTTGCGCGCTTAGTGTAATATTTGTTGTGCATGTAGCTACATGTGGAGTTAATGGGGGGAATTGTGTCTTTTGATCGGTTAGAGCATAAATTAGGTGAAATAGGGGAGCTTTTACTTGATAAGCTTGCTGAAATTTTACCGCTGCCAGAAGGTGCGAAAGAGCAAAGCCTTTTTGAGGCTATGCGGTATTCAACTCTTTCCCGTGGTAAGAGGCTGCGTCCATTCTTAACGGTGGAGACTGCTCAATTATTTGGTGTTAGCCTTGAGTCCTCTTTACAAACTGCTGCTGCTGTAGAGCTGATTCACTCATACTCTTTAATACATGATGATCTTCCGGCAATTGATAATGATGACTTTAGGCGTGGATTGCCAAGTTGCCATAAAAAGTATGGCGAAGCCGTAGCAATTTTAGCAGGAGATGCGCTGCTTACTTATGCATTTCAAGTGCTTTCAGATGATATAACGCATAGAGACCCTGCAGTGCGCATAGAGTTAGTGGGGCAGGTGGCTAAAGCATCTGGCTTTTCGGGCATGGTTGGCGGGCAAGTTATAGATGTTTTGGCGCAAAATAGTGACTTAGATTTCAATGAAATAGTGCGATTGCAAAGGATGAAAACAGGTGCTTTGTTTGCTATTTCTTGTGAGGCTGGTGCCATTTTAGGCAAAGCTCCTAGAAATTTAAGAAATTGCTTACGTGCATATGCCAATAATTTGGGCTTAGCATTTCAGATAACTGATGATCTTTTAGATGTAGAAGGTACTAGGGAAGAAACTGGTAAAGCTGTGAGGAAAGATGCCAATGCTGCTAAAGCTACTTTAGTTTCTTGCTTAGGTATTGAACCTGCTAGGGCGCATGCTAAAATGTTAGCTATGCAGGCTATAGAGCATTTGGCTGTATTTGGAGATCAAGCTGCTATGCTACGTGAGCTGGCTGAATATGTAATTAGCAGAACGAAATAAAAATCTTTATGTTATAATAGCCGTAAATGCGACTTAATATAGTAAAGCCATGAGGTTAACTAAAGACTTTTATAATAACTGTGTTGTTGATGTTGCAAAAAACCTAATTGGCAAAAGGTTAATTTTTGGCAAGCACCAGGGTATCATAACAGAAACAGAGGCCTATAGAGGCGTAGACGATGAAGCTTGTCATGCTTTTAAAGGGATAACTAATAGAACTTCTATAATGTTTGGCCCACCTGGTTTTGCTTATGTATATTTGATTTACGGCATGTATCATTGTCTCAATATAATTACCGAAGAGGAAGGGAAGGCGAGTGGGGTATTAATTCGCGGATTAAAGCTGCCAGAGATTAATCTTAATGGTCCTGGGAAGCTATGCCGATATCTTGGGATAACGAGAGAGCATAATGGGATTAATGTAGTAGAAAGCGATGACTTTTATTTAACTGAAGGGGTTAGTGTTAAAAACATTTTAATTACCCCCAGGATAGGAATTGCAAAAGCAATTGATAAGCCATGGCGTTTTGTTGCAGATATACTCAGTTAGTTTGAAAAATTAGGGCGTCGGGAAGAATCAATTTTGAAGTGCAACAGTATGTTTAGAATGGATAGCCCAAGCTTCATTAGGAGTCAAGAAATTAAGAATTTTTCTAGGCAGGTTGTTT